>JALYTE010000142.1 GCA_030854435.1 Acidobacteriota bacterium
GGCCAGGCCTTGTCGTAGAGGTTGAAGGTGGGAGCGACGGCCGAGATGTCCATGTTGGCTTCGTAGTAGGCATCGAGCGTTCCCACGTCGCGCCAGTAGAGGGCGTGCGTCTTGTTCTCGTCGACGAAGTTGTAGGCGCGCATTTTTACGCGGCCAAGAATTTTGGGCAGGATGTCGTGGCCGAAGTCGTGCCGGGAGTCGGGGTCTTCGGCGTCGCGCATGAGTTCCGGGATCAGGATGTCGGTGTTGAAAAGATAGATGCCCATCGAGACGTCAACCATGTCGGGGTTGAAGGGCGAACGGAGGTCGGTTTCTTTGGGCTTCTCGACAAAGCTCGTGACCTCGCCGTTGCGGGCGACTTCGACGACGCCGAACTGCGAGACTTCGGAGGGCGTGACGGTCAAGGTGGCGATGGTGACGTCGGCGCCGGATTCGCAGTGTTGCTGCTTCATCAACGCGTAATTCATTTTATAGATGTGGTCGCCGGACAAGATGAGAACGTGCTGCGGCTCTTCCGAGCCGATGGAGTAGATGTTCTGGAAGACGGCGTCGGCGGTGCCCTGGTACCAGCTTTTGGAGACGCGCTGCATGGGTGGAAGGATTTCGATGAACTCGCCGAGTTCAGATGCGACCACCGACCCCCAGCCCTCGCGGATGTGGCGGTTGAGCGAGAGTGCCTTGTATTGCGTGAGGATGTAGACGTGGCGGAGGTCGGAGTTGATGCAGTTGGAAAGCGTGATGTCGATGATGCGGTACTGGCCGGCGAAGGGCACGGCGGGCTTGGCGCGGTCGCGGGTCAGGGGGAAGAGCCGTTCGCCGGCGCCCCCGGCGAGTAGAACACCCAGCGTATTTCTCATGGTTCAGGCACCTCGCCTTGCGTTGTGTCGGCCCAGTGAAGTTCCGATCAATCCTGGTATTGCCCTCAGCGGCTAAACAGGCAGCCTGTGAAGCCCCACCCTGCCGTCAATCAGGGCTTCTTTCGCACAGCGGACGGGTGAGCGTCCTCAGTCGCTGGTGCTCTCGCCGCCGCCGGTGCGCTCTTCGGTGGTGATGCGCAGCGACCTCAGGAACGTGAGGTCGTTGTGGGTGAAGGAGCCCACTTCGACGGCCTCGCCTTCTTCAGGGGCCGGGGTCGCAGTGTCGTCGTCCACCTCGTTGAGTCCAATGGTGGCTTCGAGCATGAGCAGGACGTCGAAGCCCTGTTCGCGAATCTCGCGGACGACGCCCGAGATTTGGTCGGACTCGGAGACCGTCTCGTGGATGGCCTCCCCCAGTTTCTGAATAAGGTCCTTCACCTGTTGTTTCAACGCCACCTCCCAGCTCTCTGGAGTTACCCCTTCTATTATTGCCACACATCGGGTATTCCCCGGCCACATCCGGGGAACGGCAATCGCGCGTATGAGTTTCTATGTTGCAGACTATGCTCTAGCGAACGCGCGCGCAAAGCAAGCCGGACCTGTGGAGAATTGAACCGAACGAAGTTTTACCAAATCCTCAGCGGCTCTAGACCACCGTATGGTGATCGCCCCAGGCTTCTTCCAGCCGGTGCGCGAGTTCCTGCACGGGCTGAACGCGCTTCGGTCCCCAGACCAGAAATCCAGCGACGGCCGCACACGCTCCGCCGACCATCCACATAATGCTTTTCATGTTGACTGCTCTCCCTTTATTGCATTGACCGCTCATTGCAGCTTGGATGCAGGATAGTCGAAGAACGGTCATTCGGTTGTCTTGGAACAACAGCAGGTTCCCATTCGACTTCGCTCAGGGGAATGACAGAAAGAGAAGCAAGAGCAACAACAACTATAGAGCGAATACGGAAGTCGGACGAATACACTGACAGCATGGATAGGGTTCGGTTTGGACGGGCGTTGGGAGTGGGGGCGAGGGCGGCTGCGAAGTCGCTGATGAGCGCGGCGGAGGCCGCTGCCGCGCCCGCTCCAACGACTCCAGCGGCCAAGCCAACTGCGAGATCCGCTTCGACGATCTCGCCTGCTGCGAGGTCAGCGACGACTGCCAGAATGAAGCCCGATGCGCGCGTCGTCAAGGCTCAGGCCCGGACGCTGGGCCGCTCCGTGTGGAAGCCGTTGGCGCGGTTTTCGAGCGTTCTGTGGCTGGAAGTGACGGGAACATTTTTCACGATCTTCGCATTGATCGCCGGCAATCAGGTTTGGAAGTGGCGCGCGGCGGTGCGCTTATCGCCACGCGCCTCCGACGCTCAGCGGCTTTACGTTTACGTTGTCGTTTTTATGGTGTTTGGCTACTTTGCGGTCAGCAGCTTCGTTCGGGCGAACCGGCGTCAGGGGCGATAATCGACAGCGTCGGGATTTAGGATAGAAGGATGTCCGATCTCGTCGTCCCTGTCTCTCTACGCAAAACTTCCCTCAACGCTACCCACCGTTCGCACAAAGCGAAGATGGTCGACTTCGGCGGTTGGGACATGCCCGTGCAGTACTCCGGGCTGATCGACGAGCATATGGCGGTGCGCGAGCGCGTGGGCGTGTTCGACGTGTCGCACATGGGCGACATCCAGTTGCGCGGGCCGAACTCGCTGGCCGCAGTGCAGAAGCTGCTGATGAACGACACGAGCAAACTACAGATTGGGCAAGCGCACTACTCGGCGATGCTGTATGAGAATGGCACGTTCGTCGACGATGTGGTGCTGCACAAACTGGGCGAGAACGATTTCCTGATCGTCATCAACGCCGGAACGCGCGAGAAGGACGTGCAGTGGGTGCGCAAGGTTCTTGGCGGCATGAGCGGCGTGCATGTGACCGACGTCAGCGACTACTACACGCAGCTTGCGATCCAGGGACCGAAGGCGAAGGCGACGTTGCAGAAGCTGACCGGCGTCGATCTTGCGCCGATCAAAAATTACTGGTTTACGTGGGGGCAAGTGTGTGGCTGCCACAACGTGCTGATCGCGCGGACGGGGTATACGGGCGAGGACGGCTTCGAGATTTATGTGCCGTCGGACGAGCCGACCAGCGCGCGCGTGTGGGGCGAAGTGCTGGCGGCGGGAACGGAGTTTGGGATTCTGCCGTGCGGGCTGGGCGCGCGCAACACGCTGCGGCTGGAAGCGGCGATGGCGCTCTATGGGCATGAGATTTCGGACAGCATCAATGTGTTCGAGGCGAATCTGGGACGCTATTGCAAGCTCGACAAAGGCACGGATTTTGTGGGCCGCGAGGTGCTGCTGGAGGTGCAGAAGGCCGGTGGCCCGGCGCGGAAGCTGGTTGGGCTGGAGATGATCGAGCGGGGGATTGGTCGCGATGGGTATCCTGTCCTGTCGCTCGACGGACAGCGCATCGGGGAAGTGACGAGCGGATCGCCGGGGCCGTTTATCAAAAAGAACATTGCGCTGGCGTATGTGCCGGTCGCGTATGCCGCGGTCGATACGGAGGTTGCGGTCGAGGTGCGCGGTCTGCCGGTGAAGGCGAAGGTCGTTGCGACACCGTTTTACAAACGGCCAAAGGCGACCGTGCCGCCGATTACCGCGCCGCTGTCTTAAGTCTTTTAGCCGCGCAGCACTGATTCCTCTACAATTTTGAACGGAGAACAATTGATGGCATATCCCGAGAAGTACCGCTACACGAAGGAGCACGAGTGGCTCCAGGTCGACGGCGACACTGGCACCATCGGCATCACCGACTACGCGCAAAGCTCGCTGGGCGACATCGTGTTTGTCGAGTTGCCGAGGGTGGGGCAGCGTATCGAGGCGGGTTCGACGTTCGGCTCGGTCGAGTCGGTGAAGGCGGTGAGCGATTTGTATGCGCCCGTCACCGGCACCGTCACCGAAGTCAACGAAGCGCTGAATGGCGCGCCCGAGACGATCAACACGGCGGCCAACGAGACCTGGATGATCAAGGTCGAGTTGTTGAACACCGACGAGGTGAACACGTTGATGTCGGCTGCGGACTATGACAAGTTCGTCTCCGAAGAAACCGGCCACTAGGCCAACCTACTCAATAGGGGTGCCCCATGTCCGGATTTTCGGACATGGGTTTCTAAACCTGCTGCACAGAAAGTTTCCTTCATGCGCTATCTCCCAAAATCCCCCGCCGACCGCACCGAGATGCTCGAAGCCATCGGCGTCGCATCGATCGAAGACCTCTTCGACTCGATTCCCGAAGAGTTTCGCCTGACGCGCGACCTCGATATTCCGCGCCAGCACTCGGAGTCCGAGGTGCTTGATCGCTTCCGTGCGTTTGCCGCGAACATCGCCAGCGGCGACCCGGATGAGCTTGCCAAGCAGCCCGCCAGCAATCTGTACGCGAGCTTTCTGGGCGCGGGCGCGTACCGGCACTATCGTCCGGTAATCATCGACTCGCTGGTGCAGCGCGGCGAGTTCCTCACCAGCTACACGCCGTATCAGCCGGAGATCGCGCAGGGCACGCTGCAATATCTCTTCGAGTTCCAGACGCAGGTCGCGAACCTGACC
>JALYTE010000163.1 GCA_030854435.1 Acidobacteriota bacterium
GCAAAAAGCGCGAAGGCTCCGGTCGAGATGACAAGGTCTACAGGCCTGAACAGGGATTTGATCTAGACCCGCAAAACGCCGCCCCGCAGCTTGACAGGTACGCTACAATAGAGAAAGCAAGAACGACAAGCTCGGCCTATCCGCCGGGCTTTTGAATTTAAGCCTCAAACTCGGCTAAGTCTATTGTTCTGCGGACTTTGCAAAAAGCCGTTGGATCGAGTCCTTTGTTATCAATGCTTTGCCCCTTGACGGCAAATGTATGTACAAGGCTAAGCCATTATTTATCCGTACTTTGCCAGATTTTTACGGGGAGGGGAAGGGACGTGCGACACTGAGTTCGCGATGACGCCTTCACCGACGATCAAGGTCCAACGGCTGCATCCCGCGGCGCAGCTTCCGCGTTACGCGCACACCGGGCCGTTCGGGGACTTGGCAGCAGACCTGTTTGCGGCCGAGGCATTGACTCTCGCGGCTGTCGGCGAGGATGGGAGCACGGGCGCGGTGCGGACGGGGCTGGCGCTGGAGTTGCCCTCCACGCACGGAGCGCTGGTGGAAGACCGCAGCGGGCTGGCGTTGCGGGGTTTGACAACGCTCGCCGGGGTGATCGATCCGGGCTATCGCGGCGAGCTGAAGGTGGTGCTGACGAACCTTTCGCCCGAGCCGCAGAGTATTGCGCCGGGGCATCGCATCGCACAGTTGCGCGTGGTGGAACGGATTCAGGCGACCTTTGAAGAGACCGATACGCTGGAAGAAGCACCGCGCGGCGGGGCGGGGTTTGGGTCGACAGGGCAGTAGAGGCGAGTGCGTGACAGGACTTTAGCTTTGCTCAGGATCGTAACTCATCAGAGTGGCGATGTCTCGGGCACCGTGATAGATCGCAACGATGTACAGCGGCAAAGTATCGCGCAGGTAAAGGACATGGTACGGCTCCACGTAGTAAAAGTAGATGCGACGTGGAACGAGGTCGGTACGAAGATGGCCGAGGCCGGGGTTCGCCGCTAAACCGCGAAAGGCGGTGTAGAGCTTTTCTTCCACGCGCATGCTGCGCTCCCAACCGGAGTGCTCGGCGATGTTGTAGAGGATGTTTGCAAACTGTTCCTCCGCGCGCGGCGAGAGGCTATACGGCAAGGGTGGCATCAGGCCCGTTTTGCCAGTGGGTATTCCGACCGGCGAGCGGCCATGCGCGCGCGCAGTTGATCTTCGTTATAGCCCTCGCCGCGGTCGGCTTGGGCGATGCTTTCTTCAAGCTCGGAGAGGATGTGGACGCGGCGCGTGGCGCGGTCTTCGCGTTCGGCTTCGAGGAGGTCGAGGGCGTGGGACAGGACTTCGGCAGGCTCGCTGTAGGTGCCACGGGCAAGTTCGCGCTGGATGCGCTGTTCGATGGCGGAATCGAGCGTGAGTGCCATGGGGGGAGTATACCGCTCGCGCCACTACTCGTACTTGAGGGTCGTCACGGGGTCGAGCTTCGCGGCGCGCTGCGCGGGGAGCGTTCCGAAGGCGACGCCGACCAGCACGGAAGTCGCCAGCGCAATGACCGCGCTCCACCACGACGTGGGGATGGCGATGTTAGTGAAGAGCCTGACGCCGTACGGGATCGCCATTCCGATGATGGTCCCGACCAGGCCGCCCGAGAGCGACAGGAAAACGGCTTCGGTGAGGAACTGCAATCGGATTTCGCGGCTGGTGGCGCCGAGGGCTTTGCGGATGCCGATTTCCTTGATGCGCGCCTGCACGTTGGCCAGCATCGAGTTCATGATGCCCACGCCCGAAACGATCAGCGTAATGGCGGACGCCAGCATGAGCACGATCGTCAGCATGGAGGCGATCTGGCCCATGACGCTCAGGACTTCCGTGAGAGTGAAGGCATTGTAGACGCTGGTGGCGCGGTGGCGCGAACGGATGATTTCGGAAATCTGCCGCGCGGCAGGCTCGACCTGGCCGGCGTCCGGGACGGTGAAGAATATCTGCTTTACCGTGTCCGTGCCGGTGAAGTAGCGGCCGACCGAGTACGGAATCAGGATGGTCTGGTCGGAGACCTCGGACATGCCGAAGGTCTGAATGCTTTCCTTGAAGACCCCGATGATGACGAACGGGATACCCTGAACCGAAATGGTGTGGTCGATGGCCGCCGCCTCGCTTCCGAAGAGCGCCTTCGCGAGCGGCTGCACGATGACCGCGACCTTGGTGTGGGCGATGGCGTCCTGGTCGTCGAAGAATCGGCCAGCCAGGATTTTGAGGTTGCGCACGTCTTTGTACTGCGGGCTGACGCCCAGCAGCATGGTGTCCTTGCTGACGCCGCTGCCCATCGAAATGCGGTCGTGGAACTCGATCATGGGCGAACTGGCGACGATGTTGGGCACCTGCTCGAGGACGGCGTTCATGTCGTCGCGGGTCATGTTGTCGGGCGTGCTGACGTTGCCCGGGCCGGTGACGTTGCCGCCAACATACTGCATTTCGATCATGTTGGGGCCGATGCTGGAGATCTGGCTAATTGCGAACTGGCGCCCGGTGAGTCCCAGCGTCGCGACCAGAATGATGGACGCCGATCCGATGACCATGCCGAGCATGGTCAGTAGGGACCGCGCCTTGCTGGCGCAAAAGCTGTCGATGGCGAGATTGATGGTTTCGCGAAATGCGACCGTCGTCCGCGCACTGAGCAGCGTGCTGTCGAAGGAGCGGCCGGGTGGGCGCCAGGGGCCACGTTGAGTTGGAGCGGCCGGTTTGGGAGCTGCGGTGAGGAGTGCCATGCGCTCGAAAGATCCAGACTTCAGATGCTTACCAGTATGGCAGCGACTCGCGGGTTTTGCGCGGGTCAAGCCAAGCCGTTAGACTTCAAGTGAGGAAGAGTGGCCGAGCGGTTGATGGCTCCAGTCTTGAAAACTGGCGTACCTGAAAGGGTATCGGGGGTTCGAATCCCTCCTCTTCCGCCATTTTCGATTGATGAGGGGGTTGGCTCGTTTGAGCGGTGGCTGGTTTCTAGTTAGACACCTTATTTGTTCGGGTGTCAAGCTCGGTGTCGGAAGTGGTGTGTAAAAGGTGTCGTGTGGTGTCTTTATGACACTGCCCGCCGCCGCCGCCGATTTTGTGGGAACGGTGGGAAACGCTCGATACTTTTCAATGCTCGACCGCCTTCCCGCGTTTTCCACGGTTTCCACAAAATGCCGGGCCTTAGCCCGG
>JALYTE010000178.1 GCA_030854435.1 Acidobacteriota bacterium
CGACTGTACACGGATGCCTGTATCTATTGCACAAGTATCGACGCTTTTGGCCCGCGGAACTTGTGCTAAACGGCCGCCCCCTCGAACTGCTCTTCTTCGGTCGAACCCGGCAAGGCGTTCGTCGACGTCTCCTCGGAAGAAATGGTCGTCGCGACCAGCTCGAAGTAGCCTGTCCCGACGAACCGCTGATGCTTGATTGCGCTATATCCTTATGGCGCGAGCGCAAACTCGCGCTGCTACAGTTTGGAGTACGCGAACATGCCAGCGGTCGCATAGACGCTCGCGAGTTCGAAGGGAATCCGTTTCTTCGGCTATGGCCTACACGCTGGAACGCACGCGCCGCGCTTCGACACGCATCGTCATCGGGAACCGCGGACGCAGCGTGATCTTCGCCTCCGCCTCCACCGGAAACTCGTTAACGAACCGCAGCCGCCAGCGCTGCGCGATCGTTGCCAGCGACAGCACGCCTTCCATCCACGCAAATCCCTCGCCGATGCACTGCCGCCGCCCGCCGCCGAAAGGGAAGTAGGCGAAGCGCGGGCGTCCTGCTTTGGCGTCTTCGGTGAACCGCTCCGGCCGAAACGCTTCGGGTGCGTCCCACCACTCCGCCGAGCGGTGCATCACGTATTGGCTGAAGAAGAAATGCGATCCTGGCGGGAAGCGAAACTCCCCCAACTCCACCGGCTTCGTAGACTGCCTGCCCATCGCCCACGCAGGCGGAAACAGCCGCATCGACTCCGCAAAGACCATCTCCGTATAGCGCAGGCGCGGAACGTCTTCAAGCGTCGCAGCGCGGCCGCCGAGCACCTGGTCGACTTCGGCGGCCATGCGTTCCGCAGCGTCGGGATTCTGGCTGAGCAGATACCAGGTCCACGCCAACGCGTTTGCCACCGTCTCGTAACCGGCGAGAAAAATCGTCAACGCCTCGTCCCGCACCTGCTCGTCGGTCATGCCCACGCCGTCGCCTTCATCGCGCGCCGCAATCAGCATCGACAGCAAATCGCCGCGCCCCGCAAGCTCTTCCGCACTCAGCGAGTGGCGGCTCGCAATCATCGCGCCGACGATGGCATCGAGCCGCGCGCGCGACTTGCGAAACTTCACCACGCCGGGAATCGGCCAGTTCAGCACCGATTCCAGCTTCGGAAACGCGACCAGAAAGTTGTACAGCCCCATGATCGTGTCCACCTCGACGGCGATGGAGAGCACATCCGCCGTCACTTCAGTGTCGAACAGCGTGCGCGCGATGATGCGCAGGCTCAGCTTCATCATCGCGGCGGCCACGTCGAGCGTCTCGCCCTCGCGCCAGCCATCGCGCGTGGCGGCGGCGCTCGCGACGATTTCGCCCGCGTACCCTGCAATGCGTTGGCGATGGAACGCAGGCGCGACAATTCGCCTCTGACGAATATGGACAGGGTCGTCGGAGGTGATAAGGCCGTCGCCGAGCAGGATTTTCATCCGCTTCAGCGTGCGCTCCTTGACGAACGACCCGGCCTGGTTGATCAGAATTTCGTTGATCCACGCAGGCTCGTTCACGAACACGATCAGCGTGCCCATGAAGCGGTAGTGTGCGATGGGGCCGAACGTTTTGTGCAGGTGCTGGAAGAGCGGAATCGGCCTGCCGAAATGGACCCAATCCCGCCGCATGTAGAACGGTAGTGCGTGCCGGAGACCGGGCGGAAGCCGCCACTCGCCTGCGGTTCGTGCGGCCACGTAATCCTTTGACGCCGCGCTCATATCTGCTGCGACGCCATGCGTTCGCGTACCACGGCGAGCACCCGCGCGGCGATTGTCTCGATCCCCGCTTCATCCTCGATGGCGACCACACGCCGCGGCTCGCGCTCGGCGATCGCGCGATACTGCGCATGGACACGCTCGTAAAACGCATCGCCTTCGCGCTCGAAGCGGTTCTCATTGGTCCCATGTAGATGCTGGCTGCGCTCGTTGCGGCGGCGCGCGCGCACCAGGCTTCCGGCCAAAGGCGGCAGCAGAAGAAGGGTCAGGTCGGGTTGAAAGCCGCCGCAGACGGTCTCATGCATGGCCAGCACGCGCGCGCTGCCCAGCCCGCGCCCCGCACCCTGGTAGGCTTCCGATGAGTCGGTATAGCGGTCGCACAGCACCACCGACCCTTGCGCCAACGCCGGACGCACGACCTGGTGCAGCGACTGCCCGCGGTCGGCGAACATCAGCGCCATCTCCGCCTCGGGCGCGATGCCACCCAGTTCGGACTCGCTGCGTGAGTCCAGCAGCACGGCCCGAATGCGGTCGCCCAGCGCCGTCCCTCCCGGCTGGCGCAGCGTCACGACCGTTCGACCGTCGCCGATCAATGCCGCAGCCAGCCGCCGCAACTGCGTCGTCTTGCCGGAGCCGTCCAGCCCCTCGAAGGTGATAAAAAAACCGCGCTGCACAAACCGCAGTCTACCCCAACGTTGGTAGAGGCATCGAAATAGTAGAATGACTTCGATGCGGGTACGAGCGGTGCGAACACGCCGGACCCGAGAGCGGAACGTCGTGTCTGCAAAAGGAGAGCACCGTTGCTGACTGTATTGTTTCTTGTGGCTGGATTTCTCGTGTTTGGGATAATTTGGATGGGTGTGTATCTATCGGGTCGCCGTCGCAACCAGGACGCCAAACGCAACTCCCTGGGAGACACCCCGAAAACGGGACGCGCGCCGGGGCCGGACTGAAGCCTGGGCTAACGGTTCTTCAGCGCAAGGTCCCATTGGGCCGAAGCCAGACCCACCGTTACCGTCAGTCGGCCTTCATCGCCTTCTTTCAACGTGGGACCCGGCGTCGAATGTTCGTGGTGACTGGCGTCGGTCCAGAGCGCTTTGGTAGCTCCCGACCCAAGCACCTTGAAGCGATAATGATATTCAGCCCCGGCGGCGAGCGTTTCGCGCCCGAAACTCGCGCTGGGATAGTCCACTTCAACGAGCGAAACAGGCGCTCCACCGGCGTTCTTCACGACCGCTTCAATGTACGCAGA
>JALYTE010000217.1 GCA_030854435.1 Acidobacteriota bacterium
CTGTACTATCGTTGCCCCTGAAGTGGAGCCTCTCATGCCGGACCGCAAACCGCCCCTGCCGCCGTTCACCCTGGAAACCGCCGTAGAAAAAGCGCGCAAGGCAGAGGACGCTTGGAACAGCCGCGACCCGCACAAAGTTTCGCTCGCCTACACCATCGACAGTCAATGGCGGAACCGCTCCGAGTTCGTCACGGGCCGCGACGCCATCGTCGATTTGCTGACGCGTAAATGGCTTCGCGAACTCGACTATCGCCTCATCAAAGAAGTCTGGGCGTTCGATCAAAACCGCATCGCCGTGCGCTTCCAGTACGAAAGCCACGACGCCAGCGGACGATGGTGGCGCAGCTATGGGAATGAGCAGTGGGAGTTCGACGAAAACGGCCTGATGCGCCGCCGAGAGGCCTCCATCGACGACATTCAAATCGCCGAAGCTGAACGCAAGTTCCACTGGCCGCTCGGACCGCGACCCGTCGACCACCCTGGATTGACCGAACTCGGAATGTAAAAGAGGGGGTGCCGCGAAATCTCAATCGTCCCGCGTTATTTTGTGAACTCTGGGGTGCGTGGATACCGCGCCGTCACCACGGTAGAAATCCCACCCCGAGGACGAAAGTCTCCCTTGACCTCGCACCACACCGGATCGGTCGCCTTCACCACGTCGTCGAGCACCTGGTTCGCGATATTTTCCTGAAAAATCCCCAGGTTGCGATAGGTAAACAAATATTCTTTAAGCGATTTCAACTCCAGGCATTTCTCGCGCGGCATATAGCGAATCGTCAACACGCCGAAGTCCGGCAGCCCGGTCTTCGGACAAACGCTGGTGAACTCAGGGTCATCGATCAAGATTTCATAGGCTTGAAACTGGTTTCGCCACGTTTCAATCGCGGGAAACTTCGCATCGAGACCCGCCTTGGCGTGGTCGTCCGTGTAGCCGGTGGTTTGTTGCGACATGGAAGCTATTTTACCGCGCCACAGTGCGGTTTCCGTATTGACAAGAACAGGCAACGACAAAAACAAAAGCAGGTCCTTCGCTGCGCTCAGGATGACAATTCGCGATGGGGATGACAATTCGATGGGGACGACAATTCGATGGGAGTCCGATTAAATAAAAAAGGCACAGCCGAAGCCGCGCCTTCTCTACGCTCTACACTCTGTCCTCTACACTCTGCTTCTCTAGTTCCTACGTCCCAGCGTTGGGCGATCGTCGGTCCCCGAAGTTCCCGTCGGCGCATTCGGATCGTTGTTGCTGGTGCTCGCGCGCCGCAAGGTCGGCTTGTTGCCGTCCTTCTTGTCGTTGATCTTGCGCTTGTTCTGGATGCGCGCCAGCCGCGCCTTCACATCGTCGAACTCCGACGTCGTGACGATATAGTCCGGTCGCGCCGGCATGATCGTCGCAATTTCCTCCTCGGAGTGGGCGATGCGGTCGGGCGTTTGCGGATGGTCGCTGAAAGCCCGCGAAAGCGCGCCGGGCTTGTGCTTTTCCAACGCGTCGAGCTTTTCAAAGATGGAGATGAACGCCTGCGGATCGTAGCCCGCCTTGTACATATATTGCAGGCCCAGATAGTCGGCCTCCGCCTCGTATTGGCGCGAGAACTGTAGGAAGGTCAGCGGCACGGCCAGCTGCGTCGCCTGGTAAATGCCGTACATCGTCCAGCTGGTCTGCGCGAAAATCATCAGCGGCACGGAACCAATCTGCATATAGTTCATGCGCGTCATTTCGCGGGCCGCATGGTGGGCGCAAACGTGGGCAATCTCATGCGCCATCACGCCGGCCAGTTCCGCCTCTTCGTCAGCAGCCAGAATCAGCCCGGAGTTTACGTAGAAAAAACCGCCCGGCAGCGCCATCGCGTTGATTTCGTCGGCGTCCAGAATCTTGATCGTGAAGGGCACTTTGCAGTCCGAGTTCTTGACGATGTTCTGCCCAACGCGGTTCACATACTCCTCGATCACCGGGTCGGTGATGAGGTGCGACTGCTTCTCGATCTCCATCGAATACTGCTTGCCGTTGCGAATCTCCCAGTCGGTCGAGTACCAATTGCCCAGGCCGCGCCCGCCGATGTTGCGCGTGCCGACGGCGTCCACATCGTCCTCGCTGCCCTTCTTGATGTGGGGATCGAGAGCCTCGCCCGGCTGCGGCAGCGAGTCCTTCTTGGCGACCTCAGTCACGCCTTTGGCCTTCGCCTCCGGCTTGGTCGTGGGCACAGGATCGGTCGATGCTCCCGGCGTCCCGGCGACGGGCGGAGTTGGCGTTGGAGTGGCGCTGGGCTCTTGAGCGAAAACCGCTGTGGAAAGGAAGATTGCTGTTGCGAGTGAGGCCCCGACAAGTGTACGCATGGTTCGACTCCTGAGAGCCACAGCCCTGCCGTTCCGGGCACGGCTCTTCACCTATATTAGACGCGCAAGCCTCCATTTGGGTTAAGTGACAAAGAAATGACAAATGGGCTTGATTTCAGTCTCCCAAACACCGCCTCACCAGGTGTTGTAGGAAGTCCCCACGCTCGACAGTCCCTGCGCCCCTGAATGGACGTCGTCGATGCCCCCCGCCGTCTCGTCGATGGTCGTCAGATTGCCCGATTGGCCGGGTATCCAGGTGTCCGAACGGGTGGTCATCGGATCCACCGGCATCGACTTCAGATACCCCGCCTGCACCAGGTCCTCCAGCGACTGCGGGGCCTTCTCCTTGTCCACCGTGTACGAATCGATGGAGCTGCGCATGACGTGCAGGTCTTCCCTGAGTACCGCTTCCCGCGCCTTTCTCACCTGCTGCTTATAAATCGGAGCGGCCATCGCCGTGAGTATCCCGATGATCGTCATCACGATCATCAGCTCCATCAGCGTAAAGCCTCGCTCGCCCTGCTCGCGAATTGGAATCGTCCTCACCATGTGTTGTACCCTCACCATGTGTTGTACTTCGACCCGTCCATCGCCGTTCCCTGGCTCTTGGTATAGACGTCGAAAACGTTCTGTCCGCCGAAAGAATCCGCGTCCGCATCGTCCTGGTTGGAGCGCAGCCCCCACTCCGTGCCATGGGTCATTGGGTCTTCCGGGATGCGGCGCAAAAATCGGACGTGCTTGGTGCTGATGTCCACGCCATCGACCAGCGTTTGCAGGTCGGGCGGATAGTTGTTCGAGTCGGCCTTGGTCTGAATGCCGCCCTTGTCCGCGGCGTCCTTGTACGCATCGATGGCCGTGCGCATCTCCCACAGGTCGCGCCGCAACTCGCGCTCTTTGGTGCGCTTGACCTGAAACTTCGCAATCGGGACCGCTGCCGTCGCCAGGATTCCGAGCATCGCAACGACGATGATCAACTCGATCAGCGTCATGCCGGTTTCGCGAGATCGCTTGCGAAGTCTCGCGCGAGCCACCGAATTGAACCTGTCCCGAATCATTTCATTTCACATGCACGACGGATTGGTTGCCAACCGTCGGCAAATTGTTCTGCTGGCTGTCTTTCGCGCCGATCTTCATCAGCGTCAGCGGCGAGTCGCCCGCCGCCAGCGCCTTGAACGTCAGCGTCACCAGCGTCCCCTGCCCGTCCACGCCCTTCACATTCGGCGGTCGCGACGCGGAAATCGTGACCTGCCCGTTACCCTCGTCGCGATGCACCAGCGCCACTGTCTGGCCGTCGCGGCCCAACAGGTCTCCGGCGTCCACGTTCACCAGCGAGAGCACCCGCGGATCGAAGTGCATCTGCAACGGCACCTCGAACAGGTCTTTCGCGTTCGACAGCGTCACCGCCACCTGGAACGTGCTGCCCGTCGTCTGCGTCACATTTTGGGGAACGATGCTGACATTCACCGGCGTGCTGCCAGCGACCGGCGCAGACGACGCAACGTTCGAGATATTCGAACCTATAGGCGGGGGAAGCGGCCGTGCCTGCGCGGCCATCTGGCCGACCATCGCCGAGGCCGCATTCGCCGCCGACGTCTGCTGCCCATTCTGATTCTGAGGCCCGCCCGCTCGGTCCACTCCTGTGAGCACCGGCTTATCGGTGTGCAGCAGTTTCACCGACTGGCTCGTCCCTGTGTAAATCGCCCGCGTGTTTTGGTCGGACAGGACCGATTCGCGCACAATATGCGGGATCAGCAGGAACACAATCTCGTCCTGCTGCTGAATTTTGTCCTGGCTCGAGAAAAAATACTTTAGCAACGGGATTTCCCCAAGCCCCGGCGTCCCGGCAACCGTCTTGCTGTCTTGCTTTTGTAGAATCCCCGCGAGGATCGATGGCTCGCCGTCTTTCAACTGGATCACTTGCTCGATCACGCGCTGCGAAATGATCGGTTCCTCCACGCCGCCTTGAAGAGTCACTTTACCGTTCTGCGTCGAAATTTCAATCTTCATCTTCAACGAGATCTCGCGGTCGTTATGCACGGTCGGCGTCACGTCGATGTTCACGCCGACATCGAGATAGGTGAACTGCGTCTGCACGCCGAGGCCTCCGGCCCCGATAGCGGCTCCCGCATTGAACGATCCAGTCGCCACCGGAATTTTCGATCCAATCTTCAACTGCGCCCTCTGCCCGTCGGTGGCTCGGATGCGTGGGTTCTGCAAAATGCGGGTGTCCGAGTCCGCCAGCAGCGCATTCACCGTTCCGCCTGTCACCGTCACCGCGAAGTTGGTCGCGTTCAACTGGCCGAGGTTGTTCAGAGTCAGGTTTGACGACGGGGTGGTCGGCGTGGCGCCGTTGTTGGTCGTTCCGCCGGTCGTCGTGGTGGTGCCATTGGTGCCATTGAGATTGCTGGTCGTCGGCGCCAGGCCGAAACTGGTCGGCAGCGTAATGCCCAGGTTGCGCTCCTTCTGACGGCTCACTTCGAGCACCGCAACATCGATCACCACCTCCGGCCGGGTGCGGTCGAGGTCGTTGATGATCTTCTCGGCAAGCATCAACTGGTCCGTCGTGGCGCGGATGATGATCGCGCTCTGGCTGGCGACGAGGTAAATCTTGATGCTGGGCTCGAGCAGGTTGCGCAGCGCCACCAGAATCTCGTTGGCATCGTTCTGTTGCGCTGCGTTGGTCAGGTAAAACGTCTGCACCGCGAGGTCCTCAAGCTCGAGGCGCTTGGTCGGGTTGTTCTGAGCCACAAAGATGGTGTTGCCCGTGACCGGCTTCCAGAACGTCCCGGAAAGCGTCCCCACGATGCGCAGCGCGTCGGACAAGGACACCATGGTCAGGTCCACCGGAATGCGCTTCGACGTGTAGTCCGGATCGAACAGGACGTTGAGGCCGGCCGCTTTGCCGATCGCCTGGTAAATGTCCTTTACGTCCGCAACCATGTGCAACGTGAGGGGTTCGTTCGAGACCGGCTGTAACTCGACCGGCGCAGCCAGCGAATCGATCTCCTGCTTCACGTCCGCCTGGTGCGGCGTCTCGCCCACCGAGCCCGGTCCCACTACCGCGCCCGGTACACCCGGAGCCACTCCCGGAGTTGGCCTGTCGGTCGCCTGTAGTTCCTGTGCCGCGGCCTGGTTGCCCGGATCGATCTGCAACGCGCGCGCAAATTCATTGATCGCCCCACCCGAATCGCCCGACTGCCGCAGAACGCGCCCACGATCCACATGCTGGTTCGCCGCCTGAAACCGCATCCGTTCGTAGTGGGTTTTGTAGAGAAGGTCATTGAGGCTCTTCAGGTGGGCTTGGCGGTAGGCCTCAAAGGCCGCGTCGAAATCCTCGCGGGCCTCGGCCTGCGCGCCGCGTTTGTCCCAGGCCCGCGCCGACTGCGCCTGTGTGGGTACGCTCGCCAGAGCGAGAAACAGCAAAACCGCGCCACCCGCGACACGGACAACGACACGGAGAAAGTTGGCGATAAGGCGCGAAGACCCGCGACCGATCCTGCTTGAAGACATGCGTGAGTCCCGTTCCCTTGTGCTGGATAATACCATTCGCGCCACGGGTTGGACGCTCCCCATCGCCTACCGTTTCACGCAAATTCGCTCTGCTAGCATGAAAGATTCGGGTCGGGTCTCGATTCGACACTCGCGACATTCCCGCAATGGCACGCTCCCTCTCCAATCCGACCACGCCCACCGTCGCGACCAAACCCGCCGCGAAGGCCAAAGACCGCGACCCCGTCGCCGCCGGCGGGCGCGACGCCGCCTTCAACCGCTCCGCCAGCCACAACTACTTTCTCACCGACAAATTCGAGGCGGGCGTTGCCCTGCGTGGCACCGAGGTCAAGAGCATCCGCGAAGGCAAAGCCAACCTCAAGGACGCCTACGGCCTGCTCAAAGACGGCGAATGCTTCCTGCTGAACGCGCACATCGGCCCGTTCTCGCACGGCAATGCGATGAACCACGAATCGCTGCGCACCCGCAAACTCCTGCTGCACAAAAAAGAGATCGAAAAGCTCATCGCCATGACCCGGCAAAAGGGCTTCACGCTCATCCCCGTGCGGCTTTACTTCCGCAACGGTCGCGTCAAGTGCGAACTGGCTCTCGCCAAAGGCAAACAGGACTGGGACAAGCGCGCCACCGAGCGCAAACGCGAAGCCGACAACGAAGCCAAAGCCGCCGTCGCCCGCAGCCAGCGCCGCTAGCCCTGCTCCCTAGCTCTTCGGTCACACATCCAAAAGCTGTCAAGCCCCCAGACCTGTGGAAAACTAAGCAAGTCATTCATAATAAAGGCGTTAGAAGCCGAAAATACTTGACTTGTTTATTCCCGCCATTCGCTATAATTGAAACAGGGCTCAGAACTGATAACTTGTAACTGGCAACTCATAACTCATTGAAAATGAGGGCTTTCATCTCTCCGACGCACAAACTCATATAAGTCATTCAGATTGAATACTTTGCACCGAAGCTCTTTGTTTTGAATACTTTGCAACAGGCCCCTACGCTGGAGCCCTACATTCTAAAGACTTTGCGTGCAAGGTACCCC
>JALYTE010000278.1 GCA_030854435.1 Acidobacteriota bacterium
TCGACGGGCTTTGAAAATCTTCGGTGGCTATTGTCCGAGCGAAAGACGCAGTAAGATAGAGGCAGGAGACTGAAATGCAGCAGAAGTTGTTCGTATACGGGACGCTTCATCCGGGCCGAGCGCCGGACGAAATTGCCCATGTCGTGCGCCGCTTCAAGCCTTTAGGGCCGGGAACGATCCGGGCGCGGCTGCACCGGTTTCATGACTTCCCAGCCATCAAGATCGACCCGAAAAACGGCTCCAGAATTGCCGGAGACGTCTTTCAATTGCCCAGCACTATTGCGCTCAAGGAGCTTGACGACTACGAAGAATACTACCCCGGCGAATTGGACCGGAGCTTATTTCAACGCAAGCAGGTGAAGGTCCGATTGCAGGATGGGACGAGCACGGATTGCTGGGTCTACGAATACAACCGGAACCTACCTGAAGACAGGCCCGCTAAACGCATGGCCGGCCGGTCCACTGCAAAGCAGAAGACCGGCCTACACAATTTGGATTTAGCGACCGCGGCGGCCTGACGAGCGCCCGCCGCTGCCTGATGGACTGCCGGAGCGGCCGCCAAAACTGCTGCGCTGGCCGGAGTGGGAGCGGCCACGGTCGGTGCTGGAACTGCCCTTGGTGTGGCGCGGTGCGGATTGGTGCCCGTGAGTCGGCTCAGAGGGCGAGCCGTCGGCGTTCTTCCAGGAACGCGTCTCCATTTGGAGCAGCGACGAGATGTCGTTGTTCTTGAAGTCGACGGGCTTGTTGCGCTCTTCCTTTTCGAGGTTCTTGTCGGACACACGCCAGTCGAACTGGATCTTCAGCTCGCGCTCCAGCTTGCGGGCGTCGCCCTTTTCGAGCGGCGTGATGAAGGTGGTGGCAATGCCCTTCGCACCCGCGCGTCCGGTGCGACCGATGCGGTGGACGAAGTCGTCGGAGCCGTTGGGCAAGTCGTAGTTGATGACGTGCGCGATGTGGCGGACGTCGATGCCGCGCGCGGCCACGTCGGTCGCGACCAGGATGCGGCTCTTGCCGACGGTGAAGCTCTTGAGCGCGGCGGTACGTTGTGACTGCGAGCGGTCGCCGTGGATGACTTCGGTCGCGTGGCCGAGCTTGTCGAGCTTGCGCGCGATGCGGTCGGCACCGTGTTTGGTGCGCGAGAAGACCAGGTAGGTGCCCTCTTCCTCGTTGAGCATCTTGTCGAGTTGCGAGAGTTTCTGGTCCTGCATGACGGTGTAGACGCGCAGTTCGACGTGGTCCGCAGGACGCGAGGCCGTACCGATCTCGACGCGCACAGGGTTCTTGACGTAGTCGCGGACGATCTCGCGGATGTTGGCGTCGAGCGTGGCCGAGTAGCACATGGTCTGGCGATGCTTTGGAAGCGCCTGCACAATGCGGCGGATGGCCGGGAGGAAGCCCATGTCGAGCATGCGGTCCACTTCGTCGAGCACCAGCATTTCGACTTCATCGAGCTTAATCGCCCGGCGGCGGAGATAGTCTTCCAGGCGTCCCGGAGTGGCGACGACCAAGCGCGGGCCGCGCGAAAGCTGGTCGAGCTGATTGCCTTCGGAGAGACCGCCGCAGACCAGTACAGCGTCGTTGCGGGTCGCGGGAACGAGCTTGTGATAGGCCTCCAACACCTGCATGGCCAGCTCGCGGGTGGGCAACAGGATGAGCGAACGGATGGGGCCGCGCTTGCCCTTTGTGGAGGGCGCGGGCATGTTGTCCATCTTCTGGATCATGGGGATGAGGAAGCTGAGGGTTTTGCCGGTGCCGGTCTGGGCGGTGGCGAGGATGTCGGCGCCTTCGAGCGCGGGCGGAATGGCTCCGGCTTGCACGGGCGTCGGGATGACGAAGTTCGCCGCGGCCAGGCGCTGCTTGATGGAGTCGGAGATGGCGAAGTCGTTGAAGTGGACGGCTTTGGCGTCGGCTTGGGTGATGCGACGAGAAGGGGCGAGGGGTGCGGGGTTCAAAATCGATTCAAGTGTAAGAGTAGACAAAGTTTTCCTTAGACAGCGTGAGTAAATCGGCGAAAGGATGCAGACACGCGGAACCCGGGCGCGAAGGCGCGCGGACAGGCGTCATGGATTCTCATATCAGCATTGCCTGGGAATTCCGAAGCGCTGCTGCTGCACGGCGAGGCAAGTCCCCATTGGACGAGCCTGCTAGCCAGAGCAACCGACGCAAAAAACTGCGCGGGAAGGGTAAGGGAGGTGCTGCGGCCCGCGGTCTCTGGCCAGACTCGAATCCATTCGGAGTCATCTGCCCGCATGCACGCCTTGCGCCAATTTTCAAGCGCACGATGATCATAGCACAGATCGATCGCGAGACCGTCGGCCTACGGCAGCATGAGCGGCGAGCGTCAGGCCGAGCAGCGGATTGGGACACCAAAAGCGGGTCAGCATGTCGGTCATCCATGTCAGGGGACGGAGTATCCAGGGGTTGCGCCCGGCCAGATAGCGGGCCAGCAGACGCAGTCGGCGGGGACGTGCCGGGACGGAGGCGGGCCAGAGCGTTTCAAAGAAGACGGTCTCGCGACCGATCTGCTGGGCGCGACTGCAGGCCTTGCGAAATTCAAAGGGATGGACGTGCCCGGCGACGGCGCCGGGGAGGAACACAAGCTGGAGGCCTTCGCGCGCCTGGATGCGGTAGCCAAGCTCGATGTCCTCCATGATCGCTTTGCGAAAGCGCTCGTCGAAGCGGTTGCGGCGGAGCAACTCCGTCTTGACGGAGAGATTGCTGGTGTAGAAGTGCTTCCAGTCGGGCGGGGTTCCGGCGCGCAGGTTGGCATAGTCGAACTGGAAGCCGGTCTCCATCCAGCGCATGAAGGGGGTCACGGTCTGTCCGGCTTCGCTCCAGACGGTCAGGCCCAGCGCGGCGTCGTGCAGGGCCGGATTGTCGCGATGAAACTGAACGTGGATAGCGACAAATTCGGGGGTGGCGAGAATGTCGTCGCCGATGATGACGCATAGTTTGGCACGGGTCATGGAAATCGCACGGTTGCGGGCCGTAGCCGGGCCGCTGTTGGCTTGACGAACGTAGCGTAGACGGAGAGGGCTGGTGGCCAGATATCGCTCGATCAGTTGTGGGGTTCGGTCGGTGGAGCC
>JALYTE010000329.1 GCA_030854435.1 Acidobacteriota bacterium
GGGTCGATTTGATGCCAGTGTACACACGCCGTGCTTGTGCTTCAGCGAGAAATTTTAAAGTAGGAACGAAGCATAGACGTTTCACTGGTGTAGAGCTTGTGGCGCGGTCGCAACCATGTCCCAAAAGCGGGACTCGTTCGGCAGGCTCTGGGCAGGCTACGAGCACACCGCATTTTGCCCAGTCCCTCGTCTCGTATCACCGTAGATTTGGCGCTAGTCCATGACGCGAACGCCGCCGCGACCGACGAGCTCTTCGATGTTGTCGATGAACAGGCGGTCGGCGGCGACGAGGATGTCGTGGGGTTCGAGGACGGCGCAGAACTCGCCCGGCTCTTCAAGGTCGAGCAGGACTTTTCCCGTGCCGGGCGCGCCGAGGAAGACGGCGTGCAGCTTCGCCAGTAGCGCCGCGTCCGGGCTGTGCAGGGGAATGGTGATGCGGAGCGCGTCGGGCAGCTTGATTCTGATGTCTTCAAGCGCCTGGATGCTGGAGACGGAGAGCTTGGGGGCCGCGTCTTCTTCGCCGCGCAGCGAGCCGCGAACGACGACCGGGACGTCGATCTTCAGCTTCTCCGCGAGAGCTGCGTAGGAGGCCGGGAAGGCGATGAGTTCGATCTTGCCGGCCGTGTCTTCGAGGAACGCCTGCGCGTACATTTCGCCGGAGCGTTTGGACTTCGCGACTTTGAGGCCGGTGATAACTCCCGCGATTTGAATTTCATTCTGCGGCTCGGATTGGCCGCGCCGGAAGACCTGCGGATCGGGTTTCATTTCGCACGCGGTAGCGGTGTCGACGACTTTCATGTTGCGGAGTTTCTCGCGGTACTTGTCGAGCGGATGGCCGGAGACGAAGAAGCCGAGCACGTCTTTCTCGTTCTGTAGGCGCGTGTATTCGTCCCAGTCTGGCGCGGGTGGGAGCGCTTCTTCTTTGGGGGACGTTGCGGGGCCGTCGTCGAAGATTCCGAAGAGGCCGTGCTGACCTGCTGCCGTGTCGCGTTGCGATTTCTGGGCGCGCTCCATCGCCTTGTCGAGCGCGGCAAACACTCGCGCGCGCGGGCCGAAGGCGTCCAGCGCGCCCGCCTTGCAGAGCGATTCGAGCACGCGCTTGTTGAGCAGGCGGAGATCGACTTTGGCGCAGAACTCCCACAGGGACGCGAACCCTGGCTTCCCTGCTGACTGCAACGCTGCACGCGCTGTGACAATGGACTCGATGGCGTTGTTGCCGACGTTCTTGATGGCCGCGAGACCGAAACGGATTTTGTCGGCATCGGGCGTGAACGTTGCGGTTGAAAGCTGCACATCCGGCGGAACGACGGAGATGCCAATTTCGCGGCACTCGCCAATGTACTTGACGACGTTTTCAGGCTTCGATGTTTCAGAGGTGAGCAGAGCGGCCATGAACTCGACGGGGTAATGGGTCTTGAGCCAGGCCGTGTGGTACGCGAGCAGAGAGTACGCCGCCGAATGCGACTTGTTGAAGCCGTAGCCCGCGAACTTCGCCATGAGGTCGAAGATTTTTCCGGCCACGTCTTTGGGGTGTTTGTTCGCCGCCGCGCCGGACATAAAACGCTGGCGCTGGGCGGCCATTTCGTCGGCGTCCTTCTTGCCCATGGCGCGGCGCAGCAAGTCGGCTTCGCCCAGCGCGTAGCCGCCGATGGCCGCGGCGATCTGCATCACCTGTTCCTGATACACCATTACGCCGAAGGTTTCCGAGAGGATGGCCTCCATTTCGGGCAGATCGTATTCGACCGCGCGGCGACCCCATTTGCGCTCCACAAAGTCGTCGATCATCTGCATGGGGCCGGGGCGATAGAGCGCGTTCAACGCGGTGAGGTCTTCGAGGCGCGTGGGTTTGTAGCGGCGCAGAACGTCGCGCATGCCGCTGGACTCGAACTGAAAAATGCCGCTGGTGAGCGCCTTGTGGAAGACCTTTTCGTAGACCCCCTGGTCGTCGAGGGCGATGGTCGTCATGTCGACAGCGACGCCCTGGTTGGACTTGATGAGCTTGAGGCAATCGTCGATGACGGTAAGCGTGGTCAGGCCGAGGAAGTCCATCTTAAGCAGGCCCATCTTTTCGACGGCCTTCATGTCGTAGCTGGTGACGATGGCGTCGTCCTTGGTGCGCGTGACGGGGACGAGTTCAGTCAGCGGTTGCGGCGCGATCACAACGCCAGCGGCGTGGACGCCCGCGCCGCGCACCAGGCCTTCCAGGCGCAGCGCGGTGTCGATCAGTTCGCGGATTTTCGGATCGGTTTCGTAGGCGACGGCGAGCGGCGGCGAGTCCTTGAGCGCCTGTGCGATGGTGATACCGATGGTCAATGGAATCAACTTGGCGATGCGATCGACTTCGCCGTAGGGCATGTCGAGCGCGCGGCCTACGTCTTTGATCGCGGCCTTCGCGGCCATGGTGTTGAAGGTGATGATCTGCGCGACCTGGTCGTTGCCGTACTTGCGACGAACGTATTCGATGACCTCGCCCCGACGGTTCATGCAAAAGTCGATGTCGATATCGGGCAACGACACGCGCTCCGGATTCAGGAAGCGCTCGAAGAGAAGCTCGTTCTGTAGCGGATCGATGTCGGTGATGCCGAGCACAAAGGCGACCAGAGAACCTGCCGCCGATCCACGCCCCGGGCCGACAGGGATGTTCTGCTCTTTCGCGTAGCGGATAAAGTCCCAGACAATCATGAAATAGCCGGGAAACTTCATTTGTTTGATGCAGTCGATTTCACGGTTGAGGCGGGCTTCATACTCCGCCAGCGACTTGCGCAGGATGCCGCGACTTTCGAGATGCTTGACGGTGGTTTCGCGGCGGTGCTTCCAGCCCTCGCGGCAGACCTGCTCGAAGTAACTGTCGAGCGTTTCGCCTGCGGGAACGTCGAAAGCCGGGAACGGATTTTCGACCTTCTTCATCTCCAGTTTGCAGCGCTCGGGAAACTGCATGGTGCCGCTGAGGACGCTGGGGTTGTCGGGAAACAGACGGGACATTTCGTCCGCCGTTTTGATGTAGAACTCCTGCGTGTCGAACTTGAAGCGCTTGGGGTCGTTCATGCTGGCGGCGGTCTGCACGCACAGCAGAATCTCGTGGGCGCGGGAGTCGTCGGCTTCGATGTAATGCGAATCGTTGGTCGCGATGAGCGGAATATTGAGGTCTTTTTCGAGCCGAAACATGGCCTCCGTGACCGCTTTGTCGGGCCCGAGGTTGTGGTCCTGGATTTCGAGAAAGTAGTTCCCTCGCCCGAACATCTCTTCGTAGAAACCGGCGGACGCTTTAGCGGCATCGTAGTTGCCCGCCATAATGTGCTGCGAAACTTCGCCCGCAAGGCAGCCGGAGAAACCGATGAGGCCCGTGGTGTGTTTAGCGAGAAAGTTTTTCGACACGCGCGGTTTTTTGTAGAAGCCATGCAGCGCGGCTTCGCTGGTCAGACGGATGAGATTGCGGTAGCCTTCTTCGTTTTCCGCGAG
>JALYTE010000336.1 GCA_030854435.1 Acidobacteriota bacterium
CGACTGCGATTTCTCCGTGGCCCGGCGCGGCGACCGGGGTCGGCGGCGAGATTCGCGACGAGGGCGCGACGGGGCGCGGAGCGAAACCGAAAGCAGGACTGTGCGGGTTCACGGTTTCAAATCTGCACCTGCCGCAGGCGCCGCAGCCGTGGGAGCAGGCGTATGGCCGACCCGCGCAGATCGCTTCCCCGCTCAACATCATGATGGATGGGCCTTTGGGCGCAGCGGCTTATAACAATGAGTTTGGGCGCCCGAATTTATGCGGCTACTTCCGGACATACGAGCAGAGTCGAGGTGGCCGGGTTTTCGGATATCACAAGCCCATCATGCTCGCCGGTGGACTGGGTAACATTCGAGCGGAGCATGTTGAAAAGGCTGCGATCAAGCCGGGATATGCGCTCGTCGTGCTGGGTGGCCCGGCGATGCTGATTGGGCTTGGCGGCGGCGCGGCTTCGAGTTCCGCGAGTGACGGCAACAGCGACCTGGACTTCGCTTCGGTGCAACGCGACAACGCGGAGATGGAGCGGCGAGCCCAGGAAGTGATCGACAGATGCTGGCAACGCGGCGCGGAAAATCCGATCGCGTTTATCCACGACGTTGGAGCGGGCGGGTTGTCGAACGCGTTTCCCGAATTGGTGAAGGACGGAGGCCGTGGCGGGACGTTCGACCTCAACGCGATTCCGCGCGGCGAAGCGGGCTTGAGCCCTTTGGAGACGTGGTGCAACGAGGCGCAGGAACGATACGTGCTGGCGATCGCGCCGGAACACATTTCCGCATTCGAGAAAATTTGCGTGCGCGAGCGGTGTCCGTTTGCGGTGATAGGCCATGCGGAAAAGGCCGCGCATTTGACGCTGACCGATGGGGCGGAGAAGGTCATCGATATTCCACTTCAACTTCTGTTCGGCAAGCCGCCGAAGATGGAGCGTGCCTTCTCGCGAACGGCCATCGAAGCAACACCGCTGGATTTTTCCGGCGTAACGATTGCCGACACCGTTGAACGCTTGTTGCGGCTTCCGACCATCGCGTCAAAATCGTTCCTGATAACCATCGGCGACCGCAGCGTCGGCGGCATGACCGTGCAAGACCAGATGGTGGGGCCGTGGCAAGTTCCTGTTGCCGACTGTGCCGTGACGCTGAGCGCATACGACACAGTTTGTGGGGAGGCGATGGCGGTGGGCGAGCGCACGCCGTTGGCCATGATCGACGCTGCTGCTTCCGCGCGCATGGCCGCCGCGGAGGTCATCACCAACATGGCGGGCGCGGCGATTGAGAAGCTCTCCGACATTAAACTCTCGGCGAATTGGATGGCCGCCGCGAACGAGGAAGGCGAAGACCAGAAACTTTTTGACGCTGTGCGTGCGGTCGGCATGGAGTTCTGCCCGGCGTTGGGGATGACGATTCCCGTGGGCAAGGATTCGATGTCGATGAGGATGAAATGGCGAGAAGACGACGCGGAGAAGTCGGTGGTGTCGCCGTTGTCGCTGATTGTTTCCGGCTTTGCGCCAGTGCGCGATGTGCGCGACACGCTGACGCCAGAGCTGAAAGTGGGTGCGAATTCGCTCGTCCTGATTGATCTCGGTGCCGGTACAAATCGCCTCGGAGGGTCGTGTCTGGCGCAGGTGTATGGGCAGGTCGGCGATGTGTGTCCGGACGCCCCGCAGGCCCAGGTGTTAAAGGCATTTTTCGATGCGATGCAGCGGCTCAATCGCGAGCGAAAGCTGCTCGCCTATCACGACCGCAGCGACGGGGGCGTGTTTGTAACTCTTCTAGAGATGGCATTCGCTGGACAGATGGGCTTGGATATCGATCTCCCATCTGGCGATCTGGCCGGGTTGTTTTCGGAGGAGTTGGGAGCCGTAGTTCAGGTTTCCGACGCTGATGTCATCGTCGTCATTCAAGCCCTGACGGAAGCAGGATTGGCGGCGCAGGCGATCGGCCGCGGCACCCCTGGCAATGACATCGTCTTTCGTTACGGTGGAGAAATTCTGTATCGCCGTGAACGCTCCGCGCTACAGAAGATGTGGTCGGAGACGAGCTTTCATATTCAGTCGCTGCGGGACAATCCGGATTGCGCCGAGCAGGAATTTGCGCTGCTGGATGATTCAGCCCGTCCAGGATTGTCAGTGACGGTTCCGTTTGATTTGAAAGAGCGTGTGGCTGCGCCCTTCTTCAACACGGCACGACCGCGCGTTGCCGTTCTGCGCGAACAGGGAGTGAATGGGCAAGTCGAGATGGCGGCTGCATTCGACCGTGTGGGCTTTGCAGCAGTGGATGTCCACATGAGCGATCTACTCGCGGGCCGCGCGGATCTCGCAGATTTTATCGGTCTAGCGGCGTGCGGGGGCTTCTCCTACGGCGACGTGCTTGGAGCAGGGAGCGGCTGGGCGAAGACGATCCTGTTCAATGAGCGGCTGAAGCAAATGTTCACGCAGTTCTTTTATCGCGCGGACAGTTTTTCGCTCGGCATCTGCAATGGGTGCCAGATGATGGCGCAGTTAAAGGGCATGATTCCGGGCGGTTCCGCGTGGCCCCATTTCGACCGCAACGTGTCGGCGCGATACGAAGCGCGACTGTGCATGGTCGAGATCGAAAATTCACCATCGCTGTTTTTCAATGGCATGGCGGGAGCTAAGATTCCAATTGTCGTCGCGCATGGCGAAGGTCATGTGAGTACGGCGAGCGGAGCAATCGCGCTACGCTACATTGATGGCTACGGTCGCGTGACGCAGCAGTATCCGCTCAATCCGAGCGGCTCGGTCGGGGGAGCCGCCGGGTTTAGCAGCGAGGATGGACGGGCGTTGATTTTGATGCCGCATCCGGAGCGAATGTTTCTAGGCGTGCAGCACACATGGACTCGCGAACTACAGGACAGCCCGTGGCAACGCATGTTCGACAACGCACGCAAGTGGGTAGGATAAGCAAAGATATGAGCGCGAGTGTTGACTATAAATCGGCGGGAGTGGACATCGAAGCCGGCAATGAAGCGGTGCGGCGCATCAAGTCGCATACTGCGAAGACGCACTCAGCGGCAGTGTTGACGGGCGTCGGATCGTTCGGGACGCTGTTCAGCTTACGCGATGCGTTGGCCGGCATGACCGACCCGGTCATGGTGCAGAGCACCGACGGCGTGGGCACGAAAACCAAGGTGACGGTGATGGCCGGACGCTACGAGGACCTCGGACGCGATCTGGTGGCGGCCGTTGCCGGAGACATTGCGGTCATGGGCGCGCGCCCGTTGACGTTCCTCGACTACCTCGGCTTTCATAAGACTGACCCTGCGATTGTCGAAGCGCTGGTTCGCGGCATGAGCGCGGCATGTGTAGAAG
>JALYTE010000354.1 GCA_030854435.1 Acidobacteriota bacterium
GCATGTTCAACTCGAAGGCCTCTTCGAGCAGGTCGGGGGGCGCGACCTGCTTCTTCTCCGTGCCGCTGGCCTTCGCCGCGTCGGTGGCCGCGCGCGATTGCTCCTCCATCTGGACGCCTTCGAGCGACAGCAGATACTCGGTGCGGGCGATGGGATCGCGCAGGGTGCGATAGGCGTCGTTGAGTTGCGAACTCGCGGCCAGAGCCGCGTCTTGTTCCGCCGTGGGTTTCGAGGCGAAGCGGTCGGGGTGCAGCTTGCGCGATTGCGCGTAGAAGGCGGTTTCGAGCGCCTTCAGGTCAATGTGGAGATGCTGCGGGAGGGAGAACTGCGTGAAGTAATTGGGGGTGGTCATCACTTACAGATTATGCCGAGAAGCTCGACCCGCATCCGCAGCTCTTGGTGGAGTTGGGGTTGATGAAGTTGAAGCCCTGGCGCATGAGGGTTTCCTCGAAGTCGAGCACCATGCCGGCGAGGTAGAGGAAGCTCTTGGGGTCGACGAACAGGCGGATGGGGCGGCTGCCGGAGGGGTCGTTGGGCGTCTCGATGCCCGCGCCGAAGACGAAGGTGCGGTCGCGCTCGCGGGGCTGGGTGTCGAAGCGGATGTTGTAGCTCAAGCCCGAGCAGCCGCCGCCCTGAATGCCGACGCGCAGGCCGCCAGCGTCCGGCGATACGCCTTCTTTGGCCATCGCGACGCGGATGCGCTTGAGGGCATTTTTGGTGATTTCGATGGCCGCCTTCGCGCGCGGTTGCTGGTCCTCGGCGGTGAGCAGGGTCATGCCCGCGATAGGGTCTTTGGGCGCTGAAGCTCCAGGCCTGGGGGCGGCTGTTCCGGGTTGGAGGAGAGTGGTGGGCATCGACTTTACGGTTTCCTCAAATTGCTGGAACGTTTGGCAAACCGCTCTCTGTCTTGAGCGTGGCGCTGGTATAGGAACGTTGCCACGATGCTGCCGAGCGCCGCAAATACGGTCCCTAAACCAGTAATATTGAAACCTCTGCCAACGAGGATCATTCCACCAACTACGCCGCTCAACCCGATGACAGGTGCGCTGATCGCTCCCAGTTTTTGGGACAAAGTATTGGAGTCGATGACCTTTGTTTCGCTTCGTCGCCGGTGTTCAGCCTGAGCTTCAAACTGGATGAAGATGCGTTCCGCGGCACCGGGCAGAATTTGCTCGAACTCTCGCAACACCTGAGGCGGCGGCAAAGGGTCCGAATACGCATAGCCAATCGCGTGGATCGTCGAGCGAACCTGCGCCTCATTTTCTTCGGTCTTACCGCTCTGCGCCAAAGAAGCGCGCTCGACCTCGCTCATTTACCCTCGAAACCCTCGAATGCACGTCGCAAATCTTCGCCAACCGCAAACCAGTCGCTCGCGATGGCCTGCTCATCGGCTTCGGCTTCCGAGGGAAAAGTGTTGTAATCGTCGAAAGTGCCGAACATATCCAACCCACGCGCGAAACCGCTCGCAAACGAAGGATGTGCAAAGGACGAGTCCGTATTGCCGAAAATCCTCGAAGTCATAATGAGTCACCCAACGTAATGCGCTTAGTGCGCTGCTACGGCGACGCCCGCTTCTTCGCCTACATGGTTCTTCTTCTTCCAATCCCCGATAGCGGCGCGGATCGCGTCCTCGGCCAGCACCGAGCAGTGGATTTTGACCGGCGGCAGCGCGAGTTCCTTGACGATGTCGGTGTTCGAAATCGTGAGCGCTTCGGAGACCGTCCTGCCCTTCACCCACTCGGTCGCGAGCGAGCTTGAAGCGATCGCCGAACCGCAGCCGAACGTCTTGAACTTGGCGTCTTCGATGATCTGCGTGTCGGGGTTCACCCGGATTTGGAGGCGCATCACGTCGCCGCACTCTGGCGCGCCGACCAGGCCGGTTCCAACTTCAGCGGAACTCTTGTCGAGCGTGCCGACGTTGCGGGGATTTTCATAATGATCGACTACTTTTTCGCTATATGCCATGGTGAGAGACCTCGTCTTCTTAGATGATAACGCGGACTGAATCGGTGCGCCATCGCCAAATGAATTTTGGACAGGTGACCGGGGAAGCATTACCAGACCGTTCAATCCAGTCACTTATACTCGAAAACCATGCCTGATGAGCTTCCCAACCCGATCCTCGGCGAACCTGAAGTTGTCCAACCGGCCCCTTTGGCCGCAGGAGCGACGGTCGAGAACGACCCTGTCGGCTTCACGGCACCGCCCCGGCGGCGAGCGGCGGCGACCTTCATCTTCCTGACCGTGACGCTGGACATGCTGGCGTTGGGGATGATCGCACCCGTGTTGCCCCGCCTTATCACTGGCTTTCTGCATGGCAACGCGGTCTCCGGGGCGAAGATGATTGGCCTGTTCGGAACTGTGTTCGCCGCGATGCAGTTTTTCTTTTCGCCGGTGTTGGGCTCGCTTTCGGACCGCTTTGGGCGCAGGCCGATCGTGCTGCTGTCGAACTTCGGCCTGGGCTTGGACTACATCGTAATGGCCCTCGCGCCGACGCTTTCGTGGCTGTTCCTGGGGCGCATCGTTTCCGGCCTTACGGCGTCGTCGGTGCCGACGGCGATGGCCTACATCGCCGACGTGACGCCGCGCGAAAAACGCGCCGCCGCTTTCGGGATGCTGAACGCGGCGTTTGGCATTGGGTTCATCCTCGGCCCGGCGCTGGGCGGCATTCTGGGCAACGTCAATCCGCGACTGCCGTTCTGGGTTTCAGGGGGCCTTTCACTGCTGAACGGGTGCTACGGACTGTTCGTTCTGCCCGAGTCGCTGCCGCTCAATCTGCGCAACAAATTTTCGTGGAAGCGCGCGAATCCCGTCGGGTCGCTGGGGCTGTTCCGCAGCGCGCAGGGGCTGATGCCGCTCGCCAGTCTGCTGCTGCTGGGCTACATCGCGCAACAATCGCTGATGAACGTCTACGTGATCTACGCGGACTATCGCTACGGCTGGACCAATCGCACCGTCGGGCTTTCGCTGGCGACGGTGGGGATATTTACGGGGCTGTATGGCGCGCTGCTGGTAAAGCCTGCGGTGGCCAGGCTCGGCGAGCGGCGAACGATGATGCTCGGCCTGGCTGCGGGAGCGCTGGGCTACAGCTTGTTCGGCGCGTCGCGGACGGGGCTGCTGCTGTGGCTCGGCATTCCGGTGTTGAACCTGATGAGCCTGACGTGGCCCGCGTCGCAGTCGATCATGTCGCGGGCGATTCCGCCCAACCAGCAGGGACAACTGCAAGGCGCGATCAACTCCCTGCGCGGGATTTCGGGGCTGATCGGGCCGGGGCTGTTTACGTGGGTGTTTTCGAAGTCGATCGGCGCGAACGCCGTGCTGCGGGTGCCGGGGTCGCCGTTTTTTCTAGCGGCGGCGCTGCTGCTGGCGGCGCTGGGGTTGATCGTGTTCAGCCGCGGCGGGAAGGCTACCGGGACGGTGGCGTGAGGAGATACTGCGACGAAATATTTCCTTCGCGCAGCAGCGCGAGTGCCAGGTATTCCGCGGTAATGTGCTGCTGGCCATGGCCGTCGGCTTCGGCGGTTGCGCTGGCGAGCGCGCGTTGGGCGTCGTCGGAGAGCGGGATGTCGGTGGTCATCGAGACGCGGTCGGCCTTCGGTCCGCGCCGCATCAGCCGCTGGTGGATGGATTCGGCTGTGATTTGCGGGGCCACGCGCCTGACCAGTTTGGGGGTCTGACGCAACAAGCCGAGCCAGAGGTGTTCCGGTTCAAGGGCGGACGAGCCGACGAGGCTGGCTTCGTAGCGGGCGAAGAAGATGACGCGGAGGGCGTCTTCGGTGTAGCGCTCGAACATGATTCAGCGTAACCGAGATCATTCGGCTGTTGGCAAACAAGGGGACCGGAGCCTGGATTTGAAGTTCAGGCCGGTTCGATGCTGAACTGTCGTTGTTTGTGCAGGAACTCGACGTTATAGTTCTCGAAGAAACCCTGCTGACCGAGTAGGCCGAAACCAGCGTTGTCCATGCCTTCGGTGAAGCCGACTTGGGTCTCGAAACGCAGATCGTTGCCGAGGTCGATCTCAATTGTGGAGTAGTAGGTGAGATTGGCCGAGTTGCCTACGCCGGAGGTCAATGCCGTGGGCAACTGCGTGAGGTCGAGGCCCAGGAGTTTGGCCAGTCGCAACGGAAACAGGCAGGCGTCCGCGCCGGAGTCGGCTAAAGCGACCGCCTCATAGAAACGGCCCTCCTCGACCAGCAGCTTGACGCTCAAGAGTGGACGATAGGCTGTCCGTCCCTGCGGGTAGAGCGCATTGGGTCGTTGTGACACGGAAGCGTAGGGGTATGTGAAACGGGCCATTAGAAGAACATCACAGCGTCAGGGTCTGGAACGCGGGTGATGAGAGGATGCTCTTCGCCCTTTTGCTTCGATTCCGCAACCACCGCGTCGGCGTCTTCGCCGTAGGCCATCACCCGGTGCTGCTGGGTCGAGATGGCCACCCACGCACCGGCAGGAAGATCGTTCATGAGTTCGTACAGCTCTGTGACTGATGTCGACATGATGGCCTCCTGACATTTTCTTGAATTCGAGGACTTCCGACAAGCTCAGTGTACCAGCGTGGCGAACCTCAACACGTACGTCGACCAATTCGTGCGCCGACCGCGCCCTTGACTCCTTTCGCGCCGATTCCGGTTGACGTTCCCCGGCCCAGCGAGTCCAAATCCCCTATAGGCCATTCTCAAATTTGTAAAGCTCCTGCCCGTCCGATCGAAAGTGGCATAAACCGCTCGCAGCTTCTACAATGGGTGAAGGATTCCGATACTCACTCGAGGAATACCCAGAATATCCAACCCTGGTTCGCTCACTCGATACTCGGCGGCGACAGACAGGCACAAAGGAAACGCATGAAGTTCAGTTGGATGGGCCGTATCGCATTGGCGATGTTGGCGTCTATAGCACTGGGGCTGGGCATGACGGCCTGCGGTGGTGGAACGATCGGTTTCATATGGGTGCTGGGCGACCAGTTCAACCAAATCACCGGGTTCAAGGTCGACGATTTTACCGGCAACCTGACGCAGATCATCGGGTCGCCGTTTAGCTCGAACGGCGTCAATCCGGTTTCGATCGTGGTGAAGCCGGGCGGGCGTTACGTCTACGTCGTCAACCAGGGCACCGGCGGGACGCGGCCCACGAGGGACCCGGTCACCGGCAATATCATTGCGGGCAAGGAAACTTCTGGCGGCGTGGCCGTCTACAGCGTGGGCGGCGACGGCGTGTTGACCTTCCAGCAGAGCTACCAGACCCAGGGGAACACTCCCGTATGGGCGCAATTCGACGGCGGTGGCAGCTTCCTTTATGTGCTGGACAGGTTCTCTCCCGACCCTAAATTGATCTCTGCGGCGGTCGATCCCGGATCGATTACGGCGTTCTCCGTGGACGGCACGACGGGTCGGCTCACCCTGGTGACCAACAACACAATTCTCGTTGGTGGAATCCCGACGACGTTCTTCAACGTTGGGCCTGCCCCGACGATGCTGAAGACCGCGGGCGGCTGTCTATTTACGCTCGATACAGGCGACAACTCCGTCTTCCCCTACGCTTTTGGAAGCAACGGGCAGCTTATGCTCACGACGCCGGGCAGTCTCCCCATCTCGGCCAGCAGCCTGAGCTCGATCAACGGCAACGGCAACAACATCTACCTGACCGATCAAGGGGCGAACCGCATTCTGCCTTTTACTGCGGGAAGCAATTGCAACCTGGCCACAGCGACCGGCGGACCTATCACTGGCATTGCCGGGACCTCCAATCCTGTGTATTCCTTCGTCGACAACGCTGGCAAGTTCCTTTATGTATTGAACCAGTCGACCACGACCACCAACGTCCAGACCCCGTTCAGCTCCATTTCGGCGTATGTCATCAGTCCTCAACTTACGGTCATTCCCGACTCTCCGTTCCCGGTCGGTTCGGGACCGGTGTGCATGGTGGAAGATACTTCCAGCCAGTACGTCTATATTTCCAACCGCAACGATGGCAGCGTGACCGGCAACCAGATCGACGCCATTACGGGCGACCTTCGTCCCCTGAAGCGCGGTTCGACGTTCCCGGCCAGCGGTCTGGGCAGTTGTCTGGCGCTCAGCGGGGCGGTCAACTAGCTTGCTTCGAGAAGCCAAAGCACTCCAATTTCGCGGGCCCTATTGCCGCAATCAACACGGACCCGACGCACCGGTCCGACGCAAGGGAAGTCGCATGAAGCATCGTGCGCAAGGAAATTCGGATGAATAAGAAAGTCGGCCGCGCAGCATTGGCCACGATGATGTCTCTGGCAATCGGTTTGGGCGTGACGGCGTGCAGCCGCGACTACACGGTGGCTTATGTCTATGCGACCTCCGCGCAGGGCGGCGGCGTGTCGGCGTACGATGTCGACTTCCAGACCGGCTCGCTGGTGCAGATTCCCGGCTCGCCGTTCAACTCCACTCTCAAGAATCCGGTGCTGCTGGTGGTCGCGCCCAACAGCAAGAACGTCTACATCATCGGCGGCAACCAGGACGACCAGGTCGCGCAGATGGCCATCGGCACCGACGGCAAGCTCTTCGGTCAGACCACCAAGAACATCACCGGCCATGCACCTACGGCGGCGGCCATCGATCCCTCCGGCGCCTTCCTCTACGTGACCTACACGCTCCAGAATGGCTTTACCACCGCCAGCCCCGGGCCGGGTGGGGTTTCGATCTTTCCGCTAGGCGCGGACGGCACCTTGGGAACGCCGACCAACTTGAACGTGGGCAACAATCCCGTGGCGGTCGTGGCCAGCGTGCTGAACCACTTCGTCTACGTCGTCGATGCGGACACGAACGCTTCGGGTACGGGCGTCGGCCAGATTCTGGGCTTCTCGCAGGACCCGACGACGGGCGCGCTGACGCCGGTCGCGGGAACGGTCATCACGACCGTTGCCGGAAAAACGGTCGCTACCGGCTTCAACGCCGGATCGATCCCGACGGCGATTGCCGAAGACCCGACCTCGCGTTTCGTCTATGTGACCGACCGGGCGTCCAACCAGCTCTTCGGCTACATCGTGCTCGGCGCGACCTCGCCGGGATCGCTTTCGCCGATGCTGAATGGGCCCTTCAATACCGGCCTGTTCCCCGTGGCGGTCACCGTCGACCCGCGCGGCAAATACCTGTATGTCGCGAACTTCGGGGCCAGCACGGTGAGCAGCTATGCGATCGACCAGGCCAGCGGCAACCCCTCGGGCGTGGCGGGCACGGGCAACGCGATGTTCGGGACAGGCCCGACC
>JALYTE010000372.1 GCA_030854435.1 Acidobacteriota bacterium
TTCTTGCAGGTCCGCAATCTCGGCCTTTGCCGTCGCAAGTTCTTTCTCGGCGGCAGCGCGGGCATCGCGCTCCTTCTTAATCATGTCGACGGCGCGCAGCACTTTCTGCTCGAGCGCCAGAAACTCATCCGTGCTGATCGTCCCCGCACCCGTATCCTCTGCGCCCATCCGTGTATCGCCTCCACCTGTCATCAACCCGAAGTATAGCCATTCGCAAAGTGGATATCGCGACCCGAATTCACCCCGTACCTTCCTGTATCCCCACGTTCGAGAATAGGGAGTAGTGAATAGGAAATAGCGAGTAAGAAATAGCAAGTAAGGAATAGTTTTTGCCTTTGCTTTTCTTTCTGTCATTCCCGAAGGGAATCTGCTGGTGCTCGGAGCCGACCCCGAAGCGGGGTGCCCCATGTCCGGATTTTCGGACATGGGTTTACGCACGATTGCCTAAACCCGCTGCGCCCCACCCAACTCCGTCAGCGCCCTCACCACACCCCCCGACCAACCCCCAATTTCCTCATCCGTCAATGTCCGCTCATTGGACTGAAACACCACCCGCACCAGCGCCGAGTAGTGCCCCGCCGCAACGGCCTTCCCCTTCGCATCGCGAAAAATCTCCACCGGAGAAACCTGCTGCATCTCGCCGATTTCCAGCCCCGCAAGCGCGGCAGCAACACTCTCCCACCGCACCGCATCCGGAAACACAAACGAGAAATCCCGCTCCACGGCCTGGAAGCGCGACAACTCCCGCGCGACCGGCGAACGCAGCGGAAGCCCCACCAGCGCGGCCGCGCGCACCTCGGCCAGCACGCAAGTCTGCCGCAACTTACGCCGCTGCGCCTCGGGGGAACTCAACTCCCCAAACCACGCCACCGGCGCGCCGTCGAGCAAAGCGCGAGCGCCGCGACCCGCTTCAATCCACGGCGGCAGTTCCCGCGCGTCGAATGTTACCGCGCCGGAAAACTTCGCCAACACAGCTTCAATCGCGCCCTTCACTTCATAAAACAACGCATCGTTCGCCCCATGCAGCGCCGTCGCGACCGCGGCACCCGTCGCCCCAAGTGCAAGCCCAGCCGCTTCATCCACCTTCGCCGTCGAACCCGTAAACACAGTCCCCAACTCAAACAGCCGCACCTCGCCAACGTCGCGATGCAGATTGTGCGCCAGCATCGTCGCCATCCCCGGCACCAGCGACGGACGCAGCATTCCGGCTTCTTCGTTCAGCGGATTGCCCATCGCCACCGCGCCCGATTTCGCGTCCCCAAACAACTCCGCCTCGCCCGCCGCAACAAACGTACTCGAAACCGCTTCGCTGAACCCCAGCGCGCGCAGTGTCTCGCGAACCGCGCTCTCCTGCTCGCTGTGCGCCAGTTCGATCACCGTACCCGTGAACGTTGGCAGCGTGTCGGCAAACTTGTTGTAGCCGTATACCCGCGCGACCTCCTCGATCAAGTCGATCTCGCGTTCAAGGTCGAGCCGCCAACTCGGCAGCGTCACGTCGTAAGTCTCCGCTTCACCGACGGGCGCAAGCGTGCAGCCCAGCGCCGTGAGAAACCGCTCTACAACATCCGACGAAATCCCCTTACCATCGAGCGTCGCTCCCAGGTGCCGCCGCACCTCGTCCACACTGAGCCGAATGGCCGCGCGGTCCACAGTCTTCGCGGCGACTTTCGCAACCTCAACATCGACCAGCGGCCCCACCACATCGCCGCCGCATTGCTCGACGATCATTCGGGTCACAAGGTTGTTGGCCAGCGGGGCCGCCGCAAAATCCGCGCCGCGCTCGAAGCGATGCGACGCGTCCGTATGCAGCCCATGCCGTCGCGAACTGGCACGAATTGCTGCCGGATCGAACCACGCCGCTTCCACCAGAATGTTCTTCGTCTCTTCCGTCACGCGCGACTCCCATCCCCCCATCACGCCCGCCAACGCCAGCGGCTTCCTGTCGTCCGCAACAACTAAATCATCTCCCACCAACGCGCGCTCGATGCCGTCGAGCAGTTGCAACTTCTCCCCCGCCCGAGCTCGCCGAACGACAATCCCGCCCTCAATCTTGTCGAGGTCGAACGCATGAGCCGGATGTCCCATCGCCAACCACGCGAAGTTCGTCGCATCCACTGGCGCAGAAATCTGCTTCTGTCCCAGCGCCTCAAAATACTCCGCAATCAAGCCCGACGACGGCCTCACCGCCACGCCGCGAATCACCCGCGCCGTAAACCGCCCACACAAATCCCCCGCCTCGATCCGCACCGGAAACCCGTCGTTTTTTGACGTCATCCCATCATTCTTGGTTATCATCCCGTCGTTCTCGGTTGTCATCCCGTAGGGATATGCTTTTCCCGGGTGCCCCACATCTCGCTTTTGAGATGTGTGACCGATCGAAGCCGCACCACACTCTCCGAGCGGCTTCAACGCCACCCCATAGATCGCCGCCGCCTCCCGCGCGACTCCGTAGTGGTTCATCGCATCGACGCGATTGGTCGTAATGTCCATCTCAAACCGCGAGCCGCCGTCCACAACAAACTCGCCCTCGACGGCAATTCCGCGCAGCGTCAGGTCTTCGGCAAGCTGCCGGTCGTCGACAGGAAGCTCAGGCAGATACGAGCGCAGCCACTGGGTAAGAATGTTCATGCGTATTCGCTGTTACTCCGTCTTCCAGCCGTCACCCGGCATGATCCGTTTCATAAATCCGTCGAATAGCGGGACTGTAAATGCGGTGTCTCCATGGTTCGGGCTCCACACCATGCCCTTGCCGATGATTCGTTCGCGCAGCGGTCCGAGCGCGCTCACTTTCTTGCCCAGAACTGTCGCGATGTCTCCTGAACGGTGAGGTCCTGGCCCAAGTTCGGCCATGGCGCGCAGATACTTCCGCTCCGCAGGAGTGAGACGATCGAATCGTACCAAAAAAAAGCTGTGGTCAAGCGCCGCAACCACAGCCGAAGAAGCGGATTTCACATCAACCTCGGTAATGGGGCTCTGTTTCGCCACGTCCCACGAGTGCTTGCCCCACTCTTGCAGGAAGTAAGGGTAGCCCTGGGTCTTGTGCAGCACTTCGGTAAGTGCCGCTTCCGTGAAAGAAATGCCGACAGCGTCCGCTGGCTTGCTGATGGCCAATTTGGCTTCTTCATTTGGAAGCGGTCCGATCGGCGGAAAATCGAACATTCGTTCAGCATACGATTTCGCATGACCTGCCAATGCACGGAGTTGCGGCAGTCCAGCACCCACCACACCCACTGGAAGCGATCTCTGCGCACAGCGATGCAATGCGGCGATGAGGGCCCCGAACTGGTCTTTTGGAAGATACTGGACCTCGTCGATGAAGATAATGACCGCTGTCTCAGCCATTCGAGCGGCTTCTCCTACACGTTCCATCAACGCGCTCAAGTCCACCTCGAGATCGCCACTGTCTGCTTCTCCAAGTGTCGGTTCAACGTCATAGCTCAATTCAAGATCGCTGTATTTCACCTTCAGACGCTTGACGAATCCGGCCAGCGCGCTGAGGCCGCGGGTGGCCAATTCACGCGCCGCATCGATCCGCGACAGGTTCAGCAACGCGGAGCGCAGTTGCGGTGCCAGCAATGCGGGCAGTGACCGGTTTTCAGGCGTCTCGGCTCGCACGGTCAGCACGCCTTCGCGTTCTGCATCCACCCGCATCCGCTCCAGCAGTACCGTTTTCCCCACGCCGCGCAGCCCCACCATCAATGTATTTTTGGCCGAGCGCCCAACTCGCAACCGCGCAATCGAGATAGCGACTTCTTCGCGCAGGGCGTCCCTTCCAACCAGTTCAGGGGGCGGCGCTCCCGCACCGGGCGAATAGGGATTGTCCACGCGGTTCATAACTGATTTATAACAAAATTAGCCAAATTATCAAAAAAAGATAATTTGACTAATTTTGTCAATTTGTACGACCCATCACGCAAACTGCTCCAAAAACCGCATGTCCCCCGAGTACAGCAACCCAATATCGCTGATCCCGTACTTCATCATCGCGATGCGGTCGACGCCCATGCCAAACGCAAACCCGCTGACCTTGCGCGTGTCGTAAACCGGCTCGCGGCCCAGCTCGATGCGCCGCCGATTCACCGCCTCGAACACCGCCGGGTCGACCATGCCGCACCCCAGCAACTCGATCCACCCTGAGTGCTTGCACTTGCGGCAGCCCTTGCCGCCGCAGAAGATGCACGAAATCTGCACGTCCGCGCTGGGCTCCGTGAACGGGAAAAACGACGGAAAGAAACGCGTCTTCACCGCCGATCCGAAGAACGCCTTCATCGCGTGGTCGAGCGTGCCTTTCAGGTCGCTGAAGGTAATGTCGTCCCCCACGCACAACCCTTCGACCTGATGAAACACCGGCGAATGCGTCGCGTCGGCGGCATCGTTGCGATGCACCTTGCCGGGGATCACGATGCGCAGCGGCGGTGCCTGCTCCAGCATCGTGCGAATCTGCACTGGGGACGTATGCGTCCGCATCAGCAAGCGCTCGCGCAGCGGCTTGCCGTCCTGCTCCGCGACGACCAGCGTATCCTGGGTATCGCGTGCTGGATGATTCGGCGGAAAGTTCAGCGCCTCGAAGTTGTAAAAATCCGTCTCAACCTCCGGCCCCAGCCCCACCGAATACCCCATGCGCTGAAACACCGCAACGATCTCGGCCATCGTCTTCACCAGCGGATGCTCCACGCCGATGCGGCGCGCGGTGCCGGGAAGGGTGACATCTAGACCAGCAGGTATCTCTCGATGTTCATTAGTTTTGAAACTCTTCGATTTTTCGTCAACAAATATCTCGAGTTCACGCTTGAGTTTATTGAATCTCAACCCAAGAGATCTTCGCGCCTCCACTGGCGCATTGGCCACCCACTGCGAATTGACTTGCTTGAGGAGTCCTTCTTTGCGACCAAACCATGATGACCGAAACCATTCCAGTTCGCTGGAATTTTTGATGTACGAATCTTCGAGCATAATTTCGCTCTCTAAGTCCGCAAACGCGACATCGAGGTCGTACTCGGAATAACTCGTAAGATTCGGAATTGTATGTCTCATTCAAATAGTGTCTCTGGCATGATTTTATAGAAGTTGTACGATCCTACAACGCCCACCAAATCACCACCGCCATCAACACCCCCAGCAGCAAACTCCGCCGGTCCGTGACCGCGAACACCACCGGATCGTCGTGCATTTCGCCGCGGCTTGCCAGCATCCACATCTGGAAGAGCCATAGCAGCAACACCGGCACCACCAGCCAAAGCCGCGTCGGGTTGTGGTACAGGTTGTTGGTCTTCGGGTCGTTGATGTAGAGCGTCATCACCACCACCGCCGCGCAGGCCGTGCCGGTGCCGAACGCGCGAAGCTGCTCCAGGTCGCTCACAAAATATCCGCGCCCGTTGCTGACCGCGTCGCCCCGCTCGCGCAGTCCCTCAAGCTCGCTGAAGCGCTTAACGAACGCCAGCGACAGAAAGAAGAACACGCTGAACCCCGCCAGCCACGCCGTCACCGCGACCCCAGTCGCCGCGCTCCCGGCGAGAATGCGCACCGTATACAGTCCGCTCAAAACAAAAACATCCAGCAGCAAAGTCCGCTTTAAATAAAGCGAATAACTCAGCGTCGTCACCGTATAAATCGCCAGCCACGCCAGAAACTTGTACGGCATATCGAGCCGCAAAGTGCCGGGAATCCTCGCCACGATATGCGGCAGCGCAAACGCCAGCGCAAACGCCGCAACCAACAGCAAAGCCACGACCGCGACGCCCGCAATCGCCGACAAATCGCCCGCCGCGAACGGTCGTCGGCGCTTGCGCGGATGGCGGCGATCGCTCTCGATGTCCAGCAGGTCGTTGATGATGTACGTCCCCGAAGCGCACATCCCAAAGCTCAGAAACGCCAGCAGCGCGGCCACCATCGCGCCCAGCGTCCAGGCATGGGCCAGTAGCAGCGGCACGAAGATCAGCGTGTTCTTGGCCCACTGGTGCAGCCGCACGGCGCGCAGCCAGCTCTTCGTCGCAGGCGCGCGGTCCGCAAACGTCTCGACGGGCACCGTCCCCGCTTCGCGCATCGCCGCAGTCAATGCCCGCAGCGGATTCGCCACCATCGGCGTCCGGCACGCCGCCAGCAGCGCGCTGTCCGGCAGTGCATTGCCGATGTAGCAGAAGTCCTCCCCAAAGCGCTCGCGAAACGCCGCCAGCTTGTTTCCCCCGGCCAGATTAGTCGCTCCATCCGACGCCAGCACGCCGTCGAAGATCCCCAAATG
>JALYTE010000404.1 GCA_030854435.1 Acidobacteriota bacterium
CTCTCAACCTCGATGTCTTCGTGCCCGTCCGCGAAGATTGGGAGTCGGGAGCCGACGCCTACCTCCGCTAGCTCTCCGCGTCCTGGATGGCGCTCGGAACTTTCAATATCCACACATCCGCCTCTGCGAATCTGGATGGCTGTTGCTTTTGTTTTTCTTTCTGTCATTCCCGAAGCGAATCTGCTTTTGTTGTTGATTGTTGAGAGGATTCACAGCGATGTTGGATGACTTCGAGGATGCTGGTTTGCAGAGTTTGCATCACCGCATCAGACCAGAATCCTGCATAGCCGTTGAAGTCGGTTGAAAGGCGTTGGTGACTGGTGAGGTGGAGAAGGATGTCGCCGTTGGCGAGCGGCTCGATGCGGTACTCTCCGTCAAGCACGTCGAAGTAGCGCCCGCCGATAGTGACATGTTCGTCAAGAGTCGTGGGCGGGATGTGGGCGGTGTCGGCTTTGATGCCGAACGCGAGGCGATGCTCTGGGTCCCAGACGTTGACAGTCTCGATGAATGTGAGACCGCGCTCGAAGGTCGCATGGCGGACGCCGCCGACACCCTCGTAGGAGAGCGTCGCTTCGACGGGGCGAGGAAAACCGATGCGTTGCACCCAGTTGGTGCGAAGTTCGGCAATTGAAATTGCGGGCACGCGCTCGATGTTCTGCCAGACTGTCTGGGACGATGCGTGAATGCGAATTTCGCTGGCAACGGTGCGAGTTTGGGTAGCCGTTGCGAGTCTGCCTTCCGCAGGGCCGAGAAGAAAAGGCAGTGCTGCGATGCAGAATGTTGTTACGCCTGAGAGGCGACGATTGCGGCTTGCGAGTCCCCCGATGATGCCGCCAATACTGCCGAAAACAAGAGCTATCGGCAGTGCCATGGCAATGCAGATCGCGCCTTCCCAAGCGAATAGGGCCGTAACCCCCATCATGAGGATGACAGATAACCAGGGCGTTAAAATCCATCGCCAGACTGTGCCGGGATCGGAGGCTTCTGCGCGTCGCGTCGTAAGGATGCCGATGACCAGCGGTCCACCGATGAGAAATGCGACCGTCATGACAATGTCGATGTCAAGCAACCATTGCCAATGCACACGGTTGGGGCGATTAAGAATGAAGGCATAGGCCCGAAGGAACAACCCATACAAAACACCGAAGGCAATTCCTCTTATCAGGAGTCTGCGGTTGACCCATGGATCAGGTTGCGATCCATCCACGCTTGTCCAGCTTGCCATGTATCTATGCCTCGCGTTTCGCGTTTGTCCGCTTCGTCTACCGCTGTCCCATCAAACTACGCACATGTGCAAAGTACATCGCATCGTCCATGCAGTCTCGTTCCGCCTTCATCCGCGTCGCGTCTTCCCCCGCCGTGTAACGCAACCGATCGCTCTCATCGATCGCCGCCGCGTAAATCACCTCGGCCGCCAAGCTCGCCTCTGCCCCCTTGGACCGCATCTCCCCAATAAACTCCATGAAACTGTCCATGAGCCGCTTGTACTCACTCAGCGACTCGTCGTTATGAAACTCCATCGCGTTCGTGAAGTTCGTCTTGATGATCCCGGGTTCCACCACTTTCACGCGCACTCCCAGTTCGCGCAGCTCAAGGTTCAGCGCTTCCGAAATTCCTTCCACCGCAAACTTGCTGCCGCAGTATGGCGTACTGAACGGGAACGTGATGCGCCCAATGATCGACGACACATTCACAATCACGCCGGACCCGCGCTTTCGCATCCCCGGCACGACCGCCTTGGTCGTCGCCAACAGTCCCACCACATTGGTCTCGAACTGCTTCCGAATGCTCTCGATGGGCGTCGCTTCCAACAGCCCGTAAACGCCATGACCCGCGTTGTTGACCAGCACGTCCACCCCGCCAAACCGCTTCTCGGCAGCTTTCACCGCGGCCTCGATCGAAGCCTCATCGGTCACATCCAGTTCCGTCACCAACACATTCTCAAGGCCCGCCAGTTCACTGCCTGCCTCCGGCGTGCGCATCGTGGCCACCACATTCCAGCCCTTCTGCTGGAACAGCTCCGCCGTCGCTTTTCCGATGCCAACCGATGCGCCTGTAATCAACACTGTCTTCGCTTTTGCCACTGTGCCTCCTCCGACAATTGTCGTTCCGAAATGTTACACGTTAAAGCGCCGGAGTCCACTCACCGTCAGTTGGCGCAGCACTCTCGTTCTGCTAGCGGTCTTCCGACACCAGTTTTTTTGCCAGCCGCACATATAGCTCCACGCACTCCAGCAACTCGCTTTTGCGAATGCGCTCATCGGGCGTGTGCGCGACGTGGATGCTTCCCGGTCCCAGCAGAAACGGTTCGCCCCAGTTCGTCAGCGCCGGAATGTCGGTCGTGAACTTCGCGACCATCGTCGGCAAGCCTTCAATCTCGCGCATCCGGACGAACGGCAATTCCAACGAAAACTCAACCTCAGCGCGCCCGGCCACGGCCTCGACCACAGCCGACCGCGTCTCTGCCGCAGCACCAACCAGCCGAATCAGCACATGCGCTTCGGCCTTGTCGGCAATCACGTTCGGAGCACGCCCGCCCTGAATCAGCCCCACGTTCATCGTCGA
>JALYTE010000347.1 GCA_030854435.1 Acidobacteriota bacterium
CCCTCAACTGCGGCGACGCGGGCCAGCGCGGCTTCCACGGTGAGCGGGGCCAGCGCGAAAGCGAACGGCAGAAAGATGCGGACTTCGTCGATCTTGCCGAGAACGCACCACAGACAGACGAAGATCGCCGCGGCGATGAGCAGCCCTGCTTGCGCGGGCCCCGGCCTGAAGCTACGGCGCACGATCTGCACCGCGACCCAGACGCTGGGGACGATGAACAGCGCGAACGGCACAACGCGGATGTGGTCGGTATAGTTGAGCGGCAGTTGAAACCTTGGCGTCAAGCCGTAACTCGCATGCGGGTAGAGCACTCGCATGATGTAGAGTTGCGTGCCGCCGGCAGCGGCCGCGGCCAGCAGGCTCGCGGCGAATTGGATCCAGCGTGGAAGGGCGAAGCCTTTGCCCAGGCGCGTAAGGCAGATGAGCGCGACGCCGAAGTGAAACGTGACGCCGACATCGGCGCGCGTGAAGCCCTGTAGGAAACCGAGCACGACGAGGCACAGCGCCGTCAGCGGCGTTCCGGCCAACTTGCCCACGGGCAGACGGTGCGTGCTGAGCCACAGCGACAGCGCGAGCAGCGCCGCTATGGTGAGAGTTTCGGGGCGCTGGTACCACGTCAGCCACGCCAGGCTGTATTCGAGCAGCAGCACGAACGCCGCGGCCCCGAACCACTTCGCGGCCAGGCTTGCGCTCCGCCAGGTGGCCGAGCGCGTGAGCAACGCCCGCAGCACGAACGCCGCGATGAGCAGCGCGGCGAAGTCGATCAGCGTCAGCGCGTGGCGCATGGCCAGAGACGAGTGAAGGGTGAGAAACTCCGCCGCTTTGAGCACCCCGATGCGGTACTGTGCGGGCGCTTCGGTCGTGCCGCGCAGGGTCGAGGCCCAGATGCCCGGGTCCTTGTGGAAGCTGCGGCTGTACTCCCAGTAGTCCAGAAATATCGTGGACAACGCGGCCAGCACGATGAAGAGGGTGAGGGCGCGGCGCGGGTCTCGAGCGGTCGTCATGGGCTAAAAAGCGTCGGCCGTCGCGGCGCCGTCGCCAGAAAAACCCCTCGCGGATTGGCTGCGCGCCAGCTTCGTCGCAGCCGCTCTGCGCGCGAGATAGACGTCGATACGAGCTTCCAGTTCATGCGCTACGACACTTACCCCGGGCTCGCGCAGGATCAGGGCGTGTTCGCCCGGCGTCGGAATCACTTCCACGGTCCCGCGCACCCGCGACCGCCAGCCCAGATAGCTATCGTAGATCCGGTAAAACGGCTGCTTGGGAACTCGAAATGCGATGATCTTTCCGTTGTAAATCGTCGGCTCGAAATCCTTCTCCGGCCAATGGCGGCTCGCGATATACGAGCTTTGCAACTTCCTGTCGTCGCGATTGAGGCCGAAAGTCCCGATCGACTTACCGGCAATCACCCGCGGCCTCGGGGCTATCGCCGGCAGTCCATGCAGCTTTCGTTCGAGCATGACCAGACGGTCGCGATTGGAGGCCTTCAAAAATGCAAGGACGACTCTTCCGTAGTTGCGGGCCTTCAGACGCCGTCGGCTGATCGTGTTTTCAATCGGCCAGACATCGAGAACGGACAGAATGCCGACCTCAAGGCCCATCGCCTCAAGTTGACGCGCCATCTCGAAGGCGATGTGTCCTCCTTCGCAAAATCCGGTCAGGAAATACGGTCCATCCGACTGCACTTCGCGCATGGCCGCAATGTATTCTCTGGCCTTCTCCTCGTATTCCTCCAGCGTGAACAACGATATGCTGCCGTCGGTTTCCGTGTTGGACTGCAAGCCGTAAACCGGAAGGTCTTTCGATACGGCCCGCGACAGGAAGATGAACCCCAGAGCATTGACGTTCGGCCGCGAGACGCAGAACAGGGCCGGTTTAGTGCCCGTCTTCTTGATCGGAACAATCGGGCTGACCTGGTGCTCCAACCGGCCTTGCTTTTCGGCTGCGGTTGCCAACGCCCCCAGAGTGGACGCCTCGAACAGCGAGGAGAGGCGGACGCGATAGCCGAGCGATTCATTCAACGCCGCAATCATGGCCGCGGCCAGCAAGGAATGGCCACCGAGATTGAAAAAGTCGTCGTCTGTATTGACGGAGGGGACTTTGAGAACGTCTTTCCAGATTTCAGCCAGGAGCACTTCCATGCGCGACTCCGGCGCGCGGCCTTTTACTTCCCCTGCGCTGTAAATAACGGGCGCGGGCAGCTTCTTGCGGTCCACCTTGCCGTTGGGCGTGAGCGGCAGGCGTTCGAGCGACACAAATGCGGACGGCACCATGTAGTCAGGCAGCGTCTCGCGGAGTCGCGCGCGCAGTCTGGACGGATCGAGTTCGGCGTTGGAAACATTGGCAACGTGGGAGGCGTCGGCAACGATATAGGCCACTAGGCGCTTGTCGCCCGGGGTATCTTCACGCACCATGGCGACGGCTTCGCGCACCTCCGGCAGCGTCGCCAGCGTGGCCTCAATCTCTCCCAGCTCGATGCGGAAGCCGCGCAGCTTCACCTGGTGATCGGCGCGGCCCAGATGCTCAATCGTCCCGTCGGAGTGCCATTTGCCCAGGTCCGCAGTCTTGTACATTCGCGAGTTCAGGTCTGGGCTGAAGGGGTTGGGGATAAACTTCTCCGCCGTAAGATCGGCGCGCCCGCGATAGCCCCGCGCCACCCCGTCGCCCGCGATGTGGATCTCTCCGGCCACCCCCACCGGGCACACCTGGCCGTGGCGGTCGAGGATATAGATCTGGGTGTTGGCCAGCGGGCGGCCCACCACGATGGTTTCTTGATCGCTCGTAAACTTGTGCAGGGTGGACCACACCGTGGTCTCGGTGGG
>JALYTE010000458.1 GCA_030854435.1 Acidobacteriota bacterium
GAATGTGCTTGTCCATACTCCGATGGCCGGGATCGTCTATCTTTTGTTGGTCTTTGCTTTCGCGCTGATTGCAGAACGTTTCTACGACAGACCCGCTCGGGCTTTTCTGGGGGGATTGCTGTTTCGAAGAAGCAAAGTTTCCAGTACCGGTAACCGATAAGGGCTTGTTTCCATAGATGACTTCGCGGACGTCCTTGTCTTCGTGAGTGACTTTGCCCATGCGAGGCGCGGTTGCCAGAGAGTCGATCATGTCCTCTAAACGCGAGAACCACCGCGCTGCGGCGACGGATTCTGTGGCGTCGATGAAGCCGTAGAGGTTGTCGAGGTCGCGGTTGGCGCGGTCCGTCAGGTTAACGCGATAGGCCATGTTTCTTTCGGAAGCCGGAGAAGACTTCAGCGGCGCGACGAGTGCGTCCGGCGGCTATGTCTGCGCGGCCCTGGCGGATCGCTTCCATCACATCGGCCTCGGCGGCGATATCGAGGAGGCGTTGGTAGGATTCGGCGGACTGGACGATGGCTTCGGTTTTGCCATTGACCGTGAGGACGATGGGGCGGCCTGTCTTCTTGAGCTGCTTCATCATCGCGACGGAGTTGTTGCGGAGGGTGGTGAGGGGCTGGATGTCGTCTTTTAGGTTCAGCATGGCGACCTCGTTGGAGGTATTTTATCGTACCTGCTTCGGAAGGCGTTCGGCGGCGAAGGTGTCCGCGATTTCGAGGGTCATCTGCATGGATTTACGCGAGCACTTGGGGTGCTGGCCCTGGGTGGTTGTTGAGCAGAAGCAAAAGCAAAAGCAAAAGCAGATCCCCTACGGGGATGACAGAAAGAAAAGCAAGAACAAAAGCAAAAGCACGGCAGCGGCGCGGCGACGGTCGCGGCGACGGTCACGGCGACGGCAAGGGCAGGGCTATGGCTTAGCCAATTTCAAATCGCTATGGCTTGGCCAATTTCAAATCCTTGTCCAACGCGCTGAGGACGATGTTCTTGGTGAGCAGTTCGGGGAGGACGTCGGCGTTGGAGTCTTTGCCGGGGGGGTATATGACGTAGGTGGGGACGCCGCTGCGGCCGAGGTCGGCGAGTTGCTGGGAGATGAAGTCGTCGCGGGAGGTCCAGTCGGCGCGGAGCAGGACGACGTTGGCGGCGGCGAACTTTTTCTTGACGTCGTCGGACTTGAGCACGGCGGCTTCGTTGACTTTGCAGCTCAGGCACCAGGCGGCGGTGAAGTCGACGAAGACGGGGTGGCCGGAGGCGCGGGCCTGGTCGAGCGAGGCGAGGGTGTAGGGTTGCCAGATTTCGGCGTTGGAATCGGGCTTCGACTGGTGCAGGGTGAGCGTGAGGCCACCCGCGATCAGCAGTACCGCGGCGATTGCGGAGCCCCATTTCGCGGGCCAGCGTCCGAGCGCCCAGCCTGCAATCGCGAGCGCGAGGAAGCAGGACAGCAGCCACGCGACGTGGTCGATTCCGCCGGTAACGTAGAGCGAACCATAGACCCACGCCAGCCAGATTGCGGTGGCGAAGAGGGGGACGGCGGTGAACTGCTTGAGCAACTCCATCCACGCGCCGGGGCGGGGCAGGAGCTTGGTCCAGGCAGGTTGGAAGCTGAGGACGAGGAAGGGCAGCGCGAGGCCGAGGGCGAGGGCGGTGAAGACTCCGAAGGCGACCAGCGACGATTGGGCGAGGGCGAAGCCGATGGCCGCGCCCATGAGCGGCGCGGTGCAGGGCGTGGCGACGATGGTGGCGAGAACGCCGGTGAAGAAGCTGCCCGCGTAGCCCTGTTTCTGGGCAAGCGAGCCGCCGGTGCTGGTGAGCGTGAGGCCGACGTCGAACTGGCCGGCGAGCGAGAGCGCGAAGAAGAACAGCAGCGAGGCGAGAATCGCCACGAACGCGGGGGATTGCAACTGGAAGCCCCATCCGAACTGCGAACCGCCCGCGCGCAGCACGAGCAGGACACCGACCACGGCCCAGAAGGAGACCAGGATTCCCAGGGTGTAGACCAGGCCGTGGGCACGCTGGTGGCGTTGCTCGTGGCCGGAGGTGTTGGCCAGTGCGAGGCCTTTGAGGAAGAGGACGGGAAAGACGCAGGGCATGAGGTTGAGCAGGATGCCGCCGACGAAGGCGAGACCGAGCGCGCTGAAGAGGGTGATGCCGGAGGCGTCGCTGGAAGAGTTGCCGGGGGCGGCCGTGCCTTTGGAGCCAGGTGCGGGTGGGATCTTGCCCGCCGCAAGAGGCACGGTGATTTCGTAGGCTTCCTTGTCGTTGAGCTTGAGGAGGGCGTGGAGTTCTTTGGGGAGTTTAGAGGTCTGGCCGGGGGTTTCGGGGGCGCGAGGGACGCGGAGGCGGAAGCCGTCGGGGAGGGTTTCGACGGCCTGGTCTGCGGCGTTCTGGATGAGGTCCTGGTCGAAGGGATAGAACTCGGGGTCGGTGGATTTGCTGGCGGTCTTGAGGGTGACGGCGATTTGCTTTGCGTCGGCGATGGCGGTGGCGCTCATGTCGGCGGGCAGGGTCTTGGGTAGCGCGGAGATGGACGAGCCGAGCGCGCCGACCAGCGGCGGTTCGGGCAGGGGGCCGGGGACGACGTTGAGGTCGAGGCCGAGGTGGGCCTTGCCGGGGAAGCATTGGCTGCTGCAAACGAGCCACGAGACGTGGGCGTCGAGATGGACTTTGCCGGGCTTGGCGGTGGGCGCGGCAGTGAGCGTGATGGGGAACGTGACCTGGTCTTCGTAGCCGAAGTCCATGAGCGGGCCGAGCGGCAGGCGCTGCGGCGTGGGGAACTGGAGAGGCGCGGCGGTGAGGCCTTTGGGCAGCGTCCATTTGATGGCGGGTGGCTCGCCGGAGTCGCCGGCGTTGATCCAGTAGACGTGCCAATGCTCTTCGAGGGTGAGGGAGAGGCCGATTTGCAGTTGGCCGCCGGAGGCGATGCGGGGGGCGAGAGTGACGAGCTCGGCTGTGAGGTGCGGAGCTTTTACGGGGCCGGGGCCGCCGTCGCCGACTTCGGTGAGTTGGGCGAAGGCGGGGAGGGCGGAGAGGAGGATGGCGAGGGCGGTCGTCGCGACGCGCGGTGCGGAAAACTTCATAGGGGATATTGTAGGACGCTCTTCCGGGTTAGACGTTGGGGTATAGACAAAAGACGAACGCGGAGGGCGCGGAAGGAACGCGGAGGAGGGCTTAGGGCAGGCGGCGGTGCTCGATCATGATGCAGCGGTCCATGATGACGCGGATGCCGGAGGATTCGGCGCGGGCGGCGGCGGCGAGGTGGAGGATTCCTTGTTGGATCCAGAGGTTGTGGAGGCCGAGCGCGAGCATCTCGTCGACGAGGGCCGGGATGAACTTTGGGAGGCGGAAGACGTTGACGATGTCGGGTTTCGCAGGAAGGTCAGTGAGGGAGGGGTAACATTTTTCGCCGAGGACGGAGTCGAGCGCGGGGTTGATCGGGAGAATGCGGAAGCCGTGGCGCTGCATGTATTCGGAGACGTAGAAGCTGGGCTTGGCGGGGTCGTTCGAGAGTCCGACGACGGCGAGGGTGCGCGGCTCGTGGGTGGGGCCGCCGAGCATGTCGAGAATGACTTCCGGTTCGTTCATTCGTCTCTCCTGTACGTCATTGTCGCCGAGCTTTGCGGGCGCGGGATTGATTTACAATCAGATGTCGGCAGCCAGGCGTACAGCGGCTTGTCGCGGGGGAACTTTTGCAGCGAGCGCGAACGTCATCGGCAGGGAACAGGGCGGCAAATTCAGGCAACGCAACTGTGCGGCAGGCCGCGTGGGCGGTCATCGCAGGGTCGATCGCCATGGTGCTCGCGACGGGGTGCGGCCAGAACTACCGGCCCGTGGTCAGCGCGATCAATCCGGTGGGCCCGGCCGGACAGCCTAACAAGTTTGCGGTCGCCGTTTCCAGCCCCGCGCCCGGTGCGCCCGGTCTCGTGACGGTCGTCGATTTCGCGGGCGATACGGTGCTGGCTACGCCGTCGATCCAACGAGACCCCACCTACTTTGTGCTGGGGAGCGGCGGAACGGCGTATGTGATCAATGCCGCCGGCGCGCTGGACACGTTTCCGGCGGGGAATCCGGCGGGGCTGATTACCAGCGAGATTACTCAAACGACATTGCTGGCTGGTGCGAATCCGGTGAGCATTACACCAGTTGGAGGCACTGGGTCGGGGACCGTCATTTTCATTCCCCAGACGGGCAGCCAATCGGTCGCCGCGCTGAGCGCCAATGGGCCTTCGCTGCTGCAAAACCTTTCGGTCGGCTCGAACCCGACCTACGTGGTCGGGAGCGATGGTGCTCCGCGCGTCTATGCGCTGAGTACCGGCCCCGGTGGCGGGCAAGCCGCGGCGATTGAAACGACCAACAGCCTGCCCACGATTTCAAACACTATTCCCGTAGGCGCGAATCCGGTGTACGGCGTGATGGACGCTGGGCGAACGCGCGCGTATGTGGTGAACCAGGGGTCGGGGAACGTGTCGGTGATCAATGTGCAGACCAACGCGCTGGACCGGACGGCTCCGACGATCCCGGCGACGGGGACGCTGGGGCTGAATCCGGTGTGGGCGGTGATTGTTCCGACGCTTTCAGAGCTTCTGGTTGTGAACGCCGGCGATGGGACCCATGCGGGGTCGCTGAGCGTAATCAGCATACCGCTTTGCAACGCCGTGACGCCGGTGACCAACCCCAATTGCGACCCCAACAACCCGACCGACACGGTGGGCTTTGGGACGGTGGTGGCGACGGTTTCGCTGGGCGTGAATCCGGTGATGGTGGACGCGCTGCGCGATGGAAGCCGGGCGTATGTGGTGAACCAGGGCAATGTGGCGGCGGGTATCGAAGGCTCGGTGAGCGTGGTGAATTTGCAGAGCAATCAGGTGACGGCGACTGTGGCGGGGACGTCCAGCGCTGCGGCGACGGCTTCGGACAACACCAGCCCAACATTGGTGTATGGGCATCCCAATAGCGTTTCGGTAACGCTGGCTTCGCCGACCGGCAAGGTGTATGTCACGTCGCCGGACAATAAGTTCCTGACGGTGCTGCGCACGGATACGGACGCGGTGACGACGCATATTTCGTTGCAGGGGTTGGGCGTGCGGGTGTTGGTGACAGCACCCTTGATTTCTTTCTACGCGCAGTGAAATGGCCGCCTGTGGCGGCCATTTCTATTAGAGGGGAATGGAAGAACCTACATG
>JALYTE010000029.1 GCA_030854435.1 Acidobacteriota bacterium
GCAGATTGAAACTGTCTGCGGCGTCCCCGCGACGCTCTACGCCGCGCCGTTATCGGGGGCGTCGCAAGAGTCGCTGCCATCGCCCGGAGTGGGCATTCGGCACTACGCTCCACGCGCGAAAGTCGTGTTGACCGACGGTTCGGCGGACGCTCTACAGGGCGCGTTGAATTCCGCAGGGTCGCGCACCGGCGTCCTGCTTCCGAACGGTTGGCAGCTTTCTTCGCGCGATCCGCAGCCTGCGATTTTTGAATGGGGCGATTGGGACAATCCAGAAGAGCTTGCGGCGCGGCTGTTTGCAGGTTTGCGCGAACTGGATGAGCAGGGAGTGACGAAAATTTTATGTCCAATGCCGTCTGCGTCGGGGATTGGTCAAGCCATTCGCGACCGTCTCGAAAAGGCCGCGCGCGAAATGTAGAAGCTTTGTGTCGCTGCTTGGACGAAAGCAGATTCCCTTCGGAAATGACAGAAAGAAAAGCAAGTGCAAAAGCAACAGCAAAGCACTGCTCCGCTTCGCTATGGAATGACAACCAACGAGCCGTCTACTTCATCACGCTGCCGTGCGGTTGCGCTTCGCTGGCTTTGAACAGGTACTTGATCCCGCTCTTGTAAACCATGATGCGTTGCCGCCCCACGCGCAGTTTGACCACACACTTGTCGTACCACTCGATGATCCCGCGCAGCTCCTGGCCGTCGTCGAGGACCAACATCATTTCGGTCTGCATCTGCATCTGCTTCTGGAAGTAGAACGCTTCGGCGTGCGAGCTCTCAGTGATCGCGTGCGGCTCAGTCATAGCGTGGGTCAGCGGATCCTCAGCGTGGATGGCGTGCAGGCCCAGGCCGCCGTCGCGGCGGCGGTCCTGCACGGGAAGATGCGGACGGACGAGTTTGCGCGTGCCGTTAAATGCGGCGGCTTCCTGGCGTTCTTTGGTGGCTTCTGTCAAGCTGTCCTCATCAAACGCGCAGCGGAAAGTGCCTTCCGGCAGCATTTGGTCTTCGGGTCTTTTGTTCTTTGGATGCAGATACGATCGGGCACGGTCTGTAAGTTTCAAAATTTCAAGAATTTCAGCAGTCCGACGAATTTTGTCATTCCGAATACTCCAGGCCGGCTGCGAACGCGTCCAGCGAAAGCCCGCGCAAAAGGTTGCGGCGCATGCCCGTCTGCACCTGGTCCAATCCGCGAACGGCGCGCTCGATCCAGGCAAAGTCGAAGCTGTCGGCAAACGTGCGGAGTTCGGGCAGAATATCGACGTTGCGGGCGCGGTCCGTCGCGCCGCCCTGAATCAGCAGGACGTCTTCGAGCACGCTGCCCATCGCGCGCAGTAGCGCGGAGGTCTTCACCTGGCCTTCAGCGCCCGCGCGGTAGGTCTCCGTCATCTTGAACAGCGCGGTATGATCGCCGGCCTGCGCGGCGTTGCGCAGCAGGACCAGCGCGTCGGTTCGTGACGCCAGCAATTCGGTCAGGTTGAAGCCGAGCGCGCGGCCCGTACCACCTTCGGAGAGCCTCGCAATCAATGCTCTCTGCGGTTTCGTCCAATCGGGCCTGGCGCGCGCGAGCAACGCTTCGATCTCCTCCGCAGGCAGCGCGCCGAGCCGCGTGACCGCGCAGCGCGAGCGAATCGTGGGCAGCAACTCGCCCGTATTTTCCGCGAGCAGGATCAAGTGCGCGTAGTCCGGCGGCTCTTCCAGCAGCTTTAGCAGCGAGTTCGCGGCCTCCTTCATAAACGACGCCGACGTCACGATGAACACCTTGCGCGGAGCCTCTGCGGGAAGCCGCTGCGCGCGCTGAATCATGGTGCGGACTTGTCCGAGCTTGATGAGCAACTGCGGCGGGTCGGGCGGAACGATCAGCACGTCCGGATGCGTCTGGACGAGCACGCGCGTGTCCTTCTTGTCGGTCTCGCGCATCTCTTCGCGGGCCGCGACAGCTTCGTCGATCTTGCCCTGCAAATCGGCGGACTCGGCAATGCGCGTGCAGTTGACGCACACGCCGCAGAAGGCAGCGAGTTCGCGGCCATCGACCGTCTCGCGCGGCTGATTTTTGCAATTCAGCGCCATCGTCAACATGAGTGCGAGGGTGTATTTGCCCGCTCCACGCGGCCCGGCGAGGATCAGAGAGTGCGGCAAGCGGCCCACCGCAATGGCCGCGCGCAGGCTGTCGACCGGCGCTGAGTTGCCGAGAAAGTCCGCGAAGCTGGCGGGAAGGGGCATTGCTTTCAGCCTACCGTACTCAGGGCTGCACGCTCTGCACGATGCCCTTGGCGCGCAAGCCGGCTTCGGCCTGAGCGAAGTAGTCGTCGATGGTGCCTTGCGTGCTGATCCAGTCCAGATAGCGGGCGATGCCTTGTTCCAGCGTCACCTGCGGCTCATATCCGATGGAGCGTATCAGCGAAATGTCCGAGATGAGCGAGCGGATCTCGCCGGGGCGGAACTCGCCGCGAGCCAGCGGCGCGATGTCGATCCGGAGGGCGCGAGCGATGAGGCTTGCGAGATCTCGGACGCTGGTCGCGCGGCCGCTGCCGACGTTGATGGGCAGGCCGTCGAGTGAGTCGGTCGTTCCGACCAACAGGTTGGCGCGGGCGATGTCTTCAACGAAGCAGAGGTCGCGAGTCTGTTCGCCGTCTTCATACATGATGGGTTGTTTGTGGTTGAGTAGCCGCGTGCAAAAAATCGCGATCACGCCGGTGTACGGGTTGAAGAGCGACTGGCGCGGGCCGTAGGTGCAGGAGTAACGCAGCGCGACCGTCGGAATCCCGGTTTGTTTGCCCCACAGCAGCACGAGGCGTTCTTGATCGACCTTCGTGAGCGCGTACACGGTTTCGCCGCCAATGGGCGTGCTTTCAGGCGTGGGAATGCTGGTGGTCGTTTTGCCGCAGAGCGGGCAATGCACGGCGAAGTCGCCGGAGCGCAACTGTTCTGCGGGTCTCAGCAGGGGGACGACGTGGCCGTGCTGCGGGCACAGTGCCGCGCCTTCACTGTAGACCGCCTGCGAACTCGCGACGACTACCTTGCGGATGGGCAGGTTGTGGTCGCGGATGATCTCCAGCATCTGCGCGGTGCCGAAGCTGTTGACCAGGACATATTTCGCCATCTCCGGCATGTAACCGCCGTAGGCCGCTTCGTGCCACACGACGTCGATGTCGTCGAGCGCCGAGCGCATCGTCGCATAGTCCTGCACGTTGCCCTGGCGGAACTCGGCGCGCGGATTCACCCACTCGGGTTTCCCGTTTTTGTGGGTCTGCGGCTCGAGGTTATCGAGGACGCGGACCGTCCAGCCTTCCGAGAGCAGCAGGTCGACGATGTGCGATCCGATGAGGCCCGCGCCGCCCGTAACGAGCGC
>JALYTE010000031.1 GCA_030854435.1 Acidobacteriota bacterium
GGTTTGGCCAGCTTTGGAACGACCCTGGGGCTGATCCTGGCTGCGAGATGCAGTCCGGTGGCAAAAAAGCTCTTGGGTGCCAAGCTCACGTTGGATATCGCGGCGGGTGGGTTCAACGCCGGTCGACAGGTCATCAATTTCGGAAAGCTGTGGTCCTGGTACACAGGGACTGCAATCGCGGCAGTGGTAATGGGCTATGCGGGCTGCAATCTGATTCGGGACACCTGGTCTGAGTTGCGTCAACCCTGAAGACTGAGCAGTTTGCTTACGAAAAGAGTGCCTGATGGATAAAGGGAATGGAGACGCACAATACCACTCTTCCCAAAGAAGTCCGCAGAGCGCATGGCAAGCCTGAAATCAAGCCGACTTGGTCGTCCGGAGCGAAGATATTGCGGGGACTGCACTCTCGGCGCGCAGTCGCATTTGGTATACCGTCGCCAATGGCACACTCAACGAGATGCAGAAATACCTGTTTGAGAAAGATGCCGGATCGCAATGTGACCCACGGTGCTTCTCAACATCTCGGCCGCTCTAGCGTTCGGCACAATGATTTGGTGGACCTGACCGGGATCGAACCGGTGACCTCTTCCATGCCATGGAAGCGCGCTCCCAGCTGCGCCACAGGCCCACTCATTGGAGGGGACTCAACCATTGTCGCGGATGCCGCTGGCCAAGTCAAACTTCGTCCACATCGGCGGGAACAAATGCGTCGCATCCAGTGTCTAAGCCTACAGAGTGAGCGAGCACTCGGCCGCCGGCGGCGCAGTATTCGTGCTCGCAACGCACTCAAGGCTTTCGGGCCGCGTTTCGGATTCGCATTTTGCTATTTACAGTCGTGGCACGGCGGGCCTAATGTAATGGACACCCGTACAGGCGGGCAAACCAATGAGCGATCTGGCCAACGCGATCGGAATGGCGGCGGAGGAAGCCACCCTTGTGGCCGAACTCAAGTCCGGTTCCGAGTCCGCCTTCGCCCTGCTCATCGCGCAATACAGCCAACCCGTCTACTCCATGATCGCCCGCAGCCTGTGCGACTCCGCCGACGCCGCCGACGTCACCCAGGAAGTTTTCGTCAAGGTCTTTCGCCACATCGGCAGTTTTCACGGCGACGCCAGTTTGCGCACTTGGATCTACCGCATCGCGTTGCATGAGGCCTCCAACCAGCGGCGTTGGTGGTCGCGCCACAAACGCCAGGAGTTGACCCTCGACGCGCAGCAGGAGAACGAGGACGGCGAGGCCTTTTGCCTCGGCGACACGCTCGCCTCGCACGACGATTCGCCGTTTGAATGCGCCTCGCATGCCGAAGCACGGGAACAAGTCGTCACCGCGCTGCGTACCCTCCCCGAGGCCTTTCGCACCGTCGTCATCCTGCGCGAGATCGAAGGCTTCGGCTACGAGGAGATCGCGGAGATGCTGAACGTACACCTCGGGACCGTAAAAAGCCGATTGACGCGCGGACGCGCCGCATTACGCGAAACGCTGCGCAAGAACGCGGAGCAACGCCGTGTAGCGTGCCCGCTACAGTTAGCGGAGGAGGGACCTCGATGAGCTTGCCTCAGCAAAATCCGGCGATGTCGCAGTCTTGCAGCGCAGTACGCGAGGAGTTTTCCGCCTACCTTGACGGCGATATGAGCGGCATGGCGATGCAGTCTATGGCCGCTCATCTTGAGGGCTGCGAAAATTGCGCCGCCGAGTTTACGGCTTGGCGTGAGATTCAAATCTCGCTCGCCTCTCTCGGCCCGGCCAAAGCTCCAGGACAGTTGCAGGCCCAACTTCGTGCGACGCTCACGGAAGAACGCGAACGCGGAACGCATCTCGCTTGGCATCGGCGGCTGGCGGCGGAGTGGCACCAGACCCTCGCTCCCATCGCGCTGCGGGCGGCGACCGGAACGGCGGCGACGCTGTTGCTGCTCGGCGGCCTGAGCAGCCTGGTCGTACTGACCGGCGCGCCGTCCGCGGTGCAGGCCAACGACGAGCGGCTCGGCGCCATGACCCAGCCGCACTATCTGTATTCGGAAGTCCCGCCTCAGCCTATCGAGTTTGGCCGCGAAGTCCCCGTCCTGATTGATGCCAAGATCGACGCCCAGGGCCGTGTCTACGACTACACCATCCTCTCCGGCCCCGGCGATTCCGGGCCCGGCGGTTCGGGCCCCATCGATGCCCGCGTCGAGCGCCGCATTCAGGCCAACCTGCTCGCCAGCGTCTTCCAACCGGCGACCGTCTTCGGCCAACCGGTCAACGGACGCGTAATGATGACCTACACCGGCGTTTCCGTGCGCGGTTAGACTGGCTTTCTTTTCGTAATTTTTTTCTGTTATTCCCCATAAAGAATCTGCTGTTGCCGTCGCTTTCGCTTTTCTTTCTGTCATTCCCGTAGGGAATCTGCTGTTGCTTTTGCTGTTGCTGTTGCTTGTTTATCGCCGTCATCCCCGAAGTTGCACACCGCAACGACGCTTCCATAGACTTGCTCTGTGCGTCGAACCCATACAGTGACTCTCCCCTCCCCGGCCATCTTCCGCAACCCACAACACCGCCTCGTCGTCGCGGCTCTTGTATTTGCTCTATCCACCGCTTCCGCCCAGCAACCGTCTTCCTCCTCCTCGTCGTCCTCCCCCGAGGCCGCCGAGCGCACGCCCGACGTCCCCACCCAAACCGCTCGCGCCCGCGCCGTAGAACAAAGTGGGGCGGCGGTCACGCTCGAAACCAGCGAAGCGCTCTTCGACCTCGCCGCCGCGCTGAACGCCTGCGGCTACGACGCCGGCCTCGACCACTCCGCGCCGGTGCGCGCCAAGGTCCGCGCGGAGATGCAGCAAGCTCTGCTGGCCAGCGAACCAGCGCGCGCCAGCCGCGATGCGCTGTGCCAGTACGTGTCGGAACACCACCTCCGCGACGCGGGCCGCGACCTCGGCCAATACGTGTCGCTGGCCTTATATCTCGCGCCTCCGCCGGAACTTACGCCCAGCGTCGACATCACCGGCTTGCCGCCGGATTCGACCGCCGTGGTCAACGTCCTTCCGTTGGTCCGCACGTTTGCGGAAGCCGTGGACCTGCACGCGCTATGGGTGCGCCACCGGCCCGAATACGAGGCATTGCTTGCCATCGTCCACGACCCTATGACGCGCATGATTCTGAATACCAACATCTATCTGCACCAGCCCGTCAGCAGCTACGACGGCCGCCGTTTCCTGGTGCTGCTGGAACCCATGCTCGCGCCCACCGTGACCAACGCCCGCATCTACGCCAACGACTACATCGTCGTCACCTCCCCGACCGATGAAGCCGCCAACAGCGTGCGCCTCGATCTCATCCGCCACACCTATCTGCACTACGTCGTCGAGCCGATGGTGTACAGCCGTGCGGCCGCCATGGACCGCCTCCTCCCGCTGCTGCGCCCGGTGCAGGACGCGCCGCTGGAGTTCCAATACAAGAGCGACATCGTCGCGCTGCTGGCCGAGTGCCTGATCAAGGCCATCGAAGCCCGCACCTACGAAACCGGCGCGCCGCGTCCCGCCAAGCCGAAGGGCGCAAAGTCGCGTGCGGAAGACGAGCAGTACACGGCGGCGATGGCCATCTTCGACCGCATGACCGAGCTCGAGCGCCGCAGGCTGGTGGAGCTCGATGTGCGCCAGGGCTGGGTGCTCACCGACTACTTCTTCGCGCAGTTGCAAGGCATGGAGCGCGCCGGCGACGGCCTGCGCGACGAAATTGGGCCGATGATCTACGGCATGGACGTCGAGCGTGAGCGCCACCACGACGAACAGGTCGTGTTCGCCAAAGAGGGTTCAACGGACGTGCTGCGCGGCTCGCCCCGCCAACCGAGAACGCTCACCGACATGGACCGCGCCGAGATGGCGCTGCTCAAAAACGATCGCGACACCGCCGCAACCCTCGCCGAAAAAGCCCTGGCCGACCCCAAAGGCGACCACGGACGCGCGCAGTATGTGTTGGCGCGGATTGAGCTGATGTCGGGCCGACCGCAGCAGGCCATGGACGGATTTGAAGCGACGTTGAAGTCCAGCGCCGACCCGCGCACGCTGGCCTGGAGCCACATTTATCTGGGCCGCCTGTACGACTCCATGCGCGAGCCGAACCGCGACAAGGCCATCGCCGAGTACAAGGCGGCGCTCACCGTCCGCGACGCCAAACCGGACACCCGCCTCGCCGCCGAAAAAGGCATCAAAACCCCCTTCGCGCTGCCCCACGCGCCCAACCTGCCCCCAACGACAAAGACCTCGACCCGACCGGCAAAGCGCAGAAGGACGCCTACCGCCCCGACCCGCCCAAGTGAAGGGGTCCTCTCTTTATTGCCTTTTCGTGTTGCGCTTGCATACCCGATCCAGCCCATCCAATTGGGACTCTTGTCTACCTTTTATTGAACGCCACCCTTTTTCGTTTCTTGAACGAGCACACTTCCAGCAGTCCGAAGTTTGCCATTGTTCTTAAAAGACGAAACTGGAGCCGACGGCTTATCCGCGTTCTCGCTCGTAATCGAAAGCTTTAAACCAAGCGCGGAAAGAACTCCTGTGAGAGTGTCAAGAGTTGGATTTCCTTGCTCGGAAAGGGCACGGTAAAGACTCTCTCTCTTAACGCCAGCAGCTTCGGCCACCTTGCTCATTTGGTTTGCCTGCGCAACGTTTCGCAGTGCCTTAAGGAAACCCTGCGGATAATCTTCGAGGACTGCCTTTAAGTAGTTCTTCGCTTCCACGGGATCAACGAGGGATTCTATAAGGGCTTGCCGGTAGGAACTCGTCTTATTCATGCTTTCTCCAGAACTCTTTAGCGGCAGCGATGTCGGCGACTTGAGTGGCTTTATTGCCGCCCCTGATAAGATGAATTTCTTTACCCTTGCGACCGAAATAGATGCGATAACCGGGGCCAAAATCCATCCTCAACTCAGACACGCCCGATCCCACGGGCTCGACATCTCCAAAATTTCCATCCTCTATACGATCGACTCTCGCACGAACTCTGTTCCTCGCTATTGAATCGAGCGCGTCCATCCAATCCTCTACCGGGACACGATCATCGTCGGTATGGCATCGTAAGATTTCGAATTGAGTCGATTCCACAGATGCACACCGGGCCTTCTCTTGTTACTTTTATATCACAGAAAATCCATCCGGCGGGTGGCCCATTCATGACGGCTTTTCGTCCTGCGTGTGGGGCGACGATGTTGGCCGGTTCCGATCCCTTGACAGCCGCGCTATAATAAATACAGTCAAAGACATAGCCCGGCCACGCGCTGGGCGTCTGCGTTTAACTCGAACCAGAGCGAGCTAACCCCTCTATCTTGAGGACTTTGCAAGGTTGAGTCATATAAACCCTTTCGTTTGAATAGTTTGATAAATAAGTACATCATGAGTACACAGCTAAGCCCTGCGTTATCCGGACTTTGCACGATTTCTGGGGGAGGGGAGGTAGACGGATCGGGACGAAAGCAAGACGATCTTCCCCCTGGATTCGCGAAGCCTCCGCTTCAGATGACAGAGGGTCAAGGTGTTCAGCAAGCGACTGTGCATCGCAGCTTCGACCGCTGGGCGGCTAAAGTAGAAGCAGAGGATCCCAATGGCGACGCGACGAGTCCGGCCAGCGACTGGGGGCGAGCAAGCAGGGCACTACGGAAAGCTGGAGTCGCGGCTGGGACACCGGTTTGCGCGGCCCGAGTTGCTGCATCTGGCGCTCACGCACCGGTCGTTTGCCTACGAGTCGCGAGGACCTGCCTCTGCGGAACAGGACGAGAGAAAAGCGATCGCCGAGCCGGGAACGGACAACGAGCAACTGGAGTTTCTCGGGGACGCGGTGCTCGGGCTCGCAGTGGCCGAGTCGCTCTTCAAGCAGTTCCCGCAATGCAGCGAAGGCGAGCTGACGCGGCTGCGCGCCTCGCTCGTCAGCCGCAAGCGCATGGCCGAAGTCGGCGAAGAGCTTGGCCTGGGCGAGTTCCTGGTCCTGGGCAGGAGCGCCGAGCAGGTCGGCGGCCGCAGCAAGCCCACCCTGCTGGCGAACGCGGCCGAGGCCGTGATCGCCGCCGTATATCTCGACGGAGGCCTCAAGCCCGCGTGCGCGCTGATCGAACGCGCCGTGATTGCGCCCGAGATGAAAGCCCTGCGCAAGGCGCTGGAGGGTTCGACTGGCGGCGCGCTGCGCGACCACAAGACACTCCTCCAGGAACGCGTACAGGCCACCGGCGCGGGGAAGTTGCGCTACTTCGACGCCGGACAAAGCGGCCCCGCGCATCAGAGGCTGTTCTGCGTCGAGGCCCAGTTGATCGCGCCGCCCGAAGCCGAGGCCCGCGTGCTGGCTTCGGCCCAGGGCGCGACCAAGAAGGAAGCCCAGCAGCGGGCCGCCGAACTGGCGCTCGAGCGCTGGACGGACGCTTCGCCGGTGGCCGGATGAGCGCAACGGCCAGGCCAGCGCCGAGCGAATCGGCCCTTCGCCGGGACGACGTGCTGACGGCGATCCAGTCCCTGCTGGTGGTCGTTGTGGTGGCGACGTTTGTCGTCACCTTCATCGTCCAGCCGTTTCGGATTCCGTCGGAATCGATGGAGCCAACGCTGCGGGTCGGCGACTTCCTGCTGATGAACAAGCAGGCCTTCGCACCCCGCGGCGCGTTTGACGTACTGATGCCCCCGTCGGCCGTCCGGCGCGGCGACATCGCCGTATTTCATTACCCGCTGAATCCGGCTGTGCATTTCGTGAAGCGGATCGTGGGGCTTCCGGGCGACCGGCTGCGCCTCCGCAACGGGCGCG
>JALYTE010000048.1 GCA_030854435.1 Acidobacteriota bacterium
CCCCGCACACTCCGCGCCGACAATATCCACGCCGACATCACCCAAGACTGGCCCGACTTCGACCGCAGCGTCGCTCCCGTCACAGCCTGGCACGGCGGCCCTCACGCGGCCATCGCCCGCTTGAAGAAGTTCACCTCTACGCTCCTCGAAACCTACGACCGCGACCGCAACCATCCCGAAATCGACGGCACCAGCGCCCTCTCTCCCTATCTCCACTTCGGCCACATCTCCCCGCTCACCATCGCACTCGCCGTCGATGCCGCCGCGAAGAAGCACCCGCACGTCAGGCCCGCGCGCGACAGCTTCTTCAACGAACTCATCATCTGGCGCGAACTCAGCATCAACTTCGTGCGCTACCAGCCCCACTACGACTCCCCCGCCTGCGCCGACGCCTGGGCCCGCGCCACCATCGCCGAGCATGACCGCGACCAGCGCGAAGTCCTCTACTCGCTCCCTCAACTCGAAGCCGCCCAAACTCACGACGACCTCTGGAACGCCGCGCAGATTCAAATGCTCCGCCACGGCTGGATGCACAACTACCTGCGCATGTACTGGGCCAAGAAAATCGTCGAGTGGACCCCCAACGCCGCCACCGCCATGCGCCACGCCACCTATCTCAACGACCGCTACTTCCTCGACGGTCGCGACCCCAACGGCCACGCTGGCATCGCCTGGGCCGTCCTCGGCAAGTTCGACCGCGCCTGGGTCTCACGGCCCATCTTCGGAAAGCGCCGCTTCATGTCCGCAGCCAGCACCGGCAAGAAATTCAATTCCAAGCTCTACATCCAGCAGATGCACGCGCTGCCCTCACCATGAGCGACAGTCAACTAAAAACTTTGCGAAACTTCCCGCACTTCTTCGCGAACTTTGCGTCAAGGCCTTTCGCCTAGGCGCGGACACGCCCTAAGTCCATAAGATTACTTTGCACGCAACCTCTTTGCTTTTTACAACAGGACCCCTTAGCTCGTCGTGCCCGATCAATCCACGCGCAGAATCAAACACTTCAAATACCGTGTCTCTGGCAACGTCAAGACCTCAGGATGATCGGAGGCAGCCGCTCGCGTTTCGAGCAACTGCACGCGCCTTCCCGCATCGTTCGCCGCCGCCCCGACGACCTCCGTAAAATCCGCCAGCGAAACGTGGTGCGAACACGAACACGTCACCAGCGTTCCCCCTGCGTTCAGCAGCCGCAGCGCGCGCAGGTTCAACTCCTTGTACCCGCGCAGCGCGCCTTCAGCCGCCCGCCTGGACTTCGCGAACGCCGGAGGATCGAGCACAATCGCATCGTATTTCCGCGTTGCATCCGTCCGCGCCGCATCGTCATAAGCGCGCATCAACTCAAACGCATCGGCCTCGATCCAATCCGTCTCCGCGCGCAACTGAGGATTACGCTCCAGATTCCGGTCCGCCGCTTCCAACGCAGCGCGGCTTGCATCAACACCCGTCACGCGCTCACAAACCTGCGCCAAATGCAGCGCAAACCCACCCTGATATGTACACACATCAAGCGCCTTACTGGCCTTACCCGAAGCCTCCACCCATCTTGCCGCGGCCGCGTAGTTCAGCCGCTGGTCGAGAAACGCGCCCGTCTTTTGTCCCGCCCCAGCGTCGTACTCGAAACGTAAACCGTTCAGCATGAACTCCGTCTTCGCTTTCGCCTCGCCGCTCGCGAACAACGCTCCAGCAGCAGGCGCCGTAAGCTGCTCCAACTCTCGAACCCGCGCATCGGGCCGCTCCCAAACCGTCAGTTCCGCGCCCGCAAACTCTTTACGTAAAACCTCGACCAGTGCCGCGCGAACATCGTCCTGTGCGGTGCCCTGAGTCAGCAGTTGCAGCAACACCAGGTCGTTGTAGCGGTCGGCGACAATGCCCGGAAGTTCATCCGCCTCACTAAAGATCAACCGATGCGCATTGTCCCGCTCGCTCACCGGCGCGAGTAGCCAGCGCCGCGCCAGCGCCACCTCCACCTTCGCGCACACATCCTGCACATACTGCTCACGCGTAAGCCCTGGAACTCTTGACACAATACGCGCCGCAATCTGCGACGCGCTCGAATACACCGCCGACCCCAGCGCCAGCCCGCGCCCATCCACCACCGTCACCACCGCGCCTGCTTCGAGCATTTCGCTCTGACTTTCAACGTCCGTGCGATAAACCCACAAATGCCCTGCGCGCAACCGGTCCGCCGCCCGCCGAGTAACGCGCACAACACTCTTCGACGTTGCCTGCTCCATCACCTCAGTCTAATCGTGGGCCATAGAATCGTTCGAGATGCCTCTCGCTTCCAACCATTTCGACGTCATCGTCCTCGGCGCGGGCGCAGCCGGAATGATGTGCGCCTTTGAAGCCGGACGCCGCGGCCAGCGCGTCCTCCTGCTCGAACACAACGACCGCCCAGGGCGCAAAATCCTCATCTCCGGAGGCGGACGTTGCAACTTCACCAACCTGCACACTCGCGCCAAAAACTTCCTCTCCGCCAACCCGCATTTCGCCAAGTCCGCGCTCGCGCGCTTCACGCCCGCGGACATGATCGAGCTTGTCGAACGCCATAACATCCGCTACCACGAGAAAACCCTCGGCCAACTCTTCTGCGACGACTCCGCGCAACGCATCGTGACGCTACTGGAGAGCGAATGCGGCGAAGCAGGCGTCGACCTGCGCACCGGTACGAGCGTCATATCAGTGAAAAGCGCACTCACATCCGATGCCCGTTTCGCCGTCGAAACCGGCGCAGGCACATTCTCCACGCACTCGGTCGTCGTCGCGACCGGCGGTCTTTCCATCCCTAAAATGGGTGCCACCGGCATCGCCTACGACATCGCGCGCAGCTTCGGCCACTCCCTCATCGAACCGCGCGCAGGCCTCGTCCCGCTGGTCTTCGCGCCCCAGGATCAAGCCCGCTGGTGCGACCTCACCGGCCTCTCCACCGAAACCATCGCCACCGCCCCCACGGAACGGCGCAGGCCTACAGCGCCCCACTTCCGCGAGAAGCTCCTCATAACGCATCGCGGCCTCAGCGGGCCCGCCGCGCTACAAATCTCCTCCTATTGGCAACCCGGCAAGCCCGTCACATTCGACCTCGCGCCCGGTCGCCAAGTCTTCGCTCCACTCACCGTTTCAAACGCACGCCGTGACGATCTCACTCTGCTGCAAACACTCTGCACGGTTCTTCCCGCCCGCCTCGCCAAGCGCTGGCTCATGACGCGCAACCTGCTCGACGTCACCAATGCCGGTCTCGCGCGCATGGAAAACGACCTCCATCACTGGGAGATCGTACCCGCTGGCACCGAAGGCTTCGCGAAAGCAGAAGTCACCGTCGGCGGCGTCGACACCGACGAACTCGATGCCCGCACCATGCAGAGCCGCCGCGCCCCCGGACTCTACTTCATCGGCGAAGCCGTCGACGTCACCGGCTGGCTGGGCGGCTACAACTTCCAATGGGCTTGGGCCTCCGCAGTCGCCGCAGGCCGCAGCATCTAGGCATATCGCATCTGCTTCCCAACCATAGTTGTCATCTCGACCGAAGGCGGCGCACTTGCCGCTGTAGTGGAGAGACCCTGCATTTGTTGTTGCGGGCGCCCGCAGCATCCCTGCTTTTGCTTTTCTTTCTGTCATTCCCGCAGGGAACCTGCTGTTTAAAGCGAAACAGATGCGGGTGTCACATGTCCGGATTTTTGGACATGGGTTTCGACGACCCAAACCGACAGAGAAGCCGTCACAGCGGCTACTGCACAATCAGCGTCAGCGCGACATTGTGCGTAATCCCCGCCGAAGCCGCGCTGACGTTCAGCGTATACGTCCCTGCGGGCGTCGGAGTCGGTGGCCCGCCGAGACCACCCGCCGGAATCTGACGCCCCGCTCCGCAACCGCCCAGCGATACCATCGCCGCCGCGACAATCGCCATCAGCAATGCTCTCATCTGCTTCTTTCGTCGCACAAAAAACCCCAGCGGCAACAACAGTGCAAACACCACCAAATCGCGACCCGCGAACGCCCGTCGCTCCAGCTGCGCCATGAGCTGCCCCGTCTCCACCGTCACCGTCACGACGACCGCACCGTTGAGCGTTACGGGCGAAGGCGTCACGGTGCACAAACCATGCGGCGGCCTGCCCGTGCAGTCCATGGCCGCGCTGCCGCTCACGCCCGCTGGCGCGGTGAGCAACAGCGTGTAGACCGCCGAAGTCCCACTCGCCACAGTCACCGATACCGGCCCGGTCGCAACGAAAGTGAAGTCCTCCCCGGTGCCCGAAAGGGCGACCGTCTGCGTCCCGCTAGGCGCATTGTCGATCAACGTCAATGCGCCCGAGCGCGCTCCACCCAACGTCGGCGCGAACACAATCAGCATCGTGCAGGCGGCGTTCGGGCTGAGCGTCGTCCCGCAGGTCGTCGACGCCAGATGGAAATCGCCGCTCACGGCCACGCTCGAAATGGTGAGCGCCACGCCGCCGTTGTTGGTCAGCATCATCGCCTGCGCGGGCGAGGTCAGGCCCACGCCGATGGCCGCAAACGCCAGCCCGGCAGAAGGCGTCAGCGACACGCCCGCGGGCGCAACGCCCGTGCCTGAAAGCGAAACGGTCTGCACTCGAAACTGGTCGCTCACGGTCAGCACGCCGCTCGTTGCGCCGGTCGTCGTCGGCACAAACGCCACGTTGATCGCGCACGTCGAATGCGCCGCCAACGACGTGCCGCACGCGCTCGTCGCCGTGAAGGCCCCGCTCGAAATACTCGCGTTCACCAATGTCAACGCCACGTCGCCGGCGTTGGTCAGCAACACTTGCTGCGCCGCGCTGGCCGTGCCAATCTGCTGCGCTGGAAATGTCAAACTAAGTGGCGCGAGAGCATCGGTCGCCGGAGCGTCGCCCGTGCCGATCAGCGTGGCCGTCTGCGTCCCCGCATCGTCGACGACCGTCAACGTTCCGGTGCGCGCGCCGCTGGCCGTCGGCGTAAATGCAATCGCCAGCGAGCATCCCGTCTGCGGCGCCAGCGTCGGTCCACATGTATTCGCGGTGAATTGAAAGTCGCCCGTCAGCACCGGCGTAGCCAGCGCCGACGTCGTGCCCCCCGTATTCGACACCGTAACAATCTGCGCCGTGCTGGTCTGATTCACAATGGTCGCCGCAAAGGTCAACGACGCAGGCGTCAAAACAATCGCCGCCGCCGAGGTTCCCGTCCCGGTCAGCGTCGCCGTCGCCTGCCCGCCCGCGACGTTCGCAAACACCGTCAACAACCCATTGCGCGTCCCCACGGCAGCGGGCGCGAAACGCAACTGCACCGCGCACGTCGTACCCGCGGCCAGCGTCTGTCCCGTGCATGTATCGCTCTCCACAAAATCGCCACTCACCACGACCGAGCTGATTGTCACCGGCGCATTGCCACTGCTGGCGATGGTCAACGTCTGCGCGGCGCTCTGCGTGTTTACCGCTTGCGGCGCGAACGTGAAACTGGTCGCCGAAAGCGTCATCGCAGCTTGTACAGGATTTGTCGCCGAAAGCAACGGCGTCGCCCAGATGCCGCGCCCATACGTCGCCGCGCGCAATTCGCCATTGCGGCCATCGCCGGTCGGTAGATTCGCCGCCGCAGCCAACGCAACCACAGGCGCATTGGGCAGCGCTGTCCCGAACACGCTCCAGCAATTCGTCGTCGCGCAGGTTGCAATCTGCGTCGTCACATACACTCCTGTGTCCAACGCAACATACACCGTGTTCGCATCGTTAGGATCGACCGTCAGCGCGTTCGCTGGAGCGTCCGGAAGGTTCGCGCTCACATTCAACCAGTGCGCGCCGAAATCCGTCGAGCGATAAACATGCGGCGACGCCGCCAGCAGACTGCCAAAACCCATCACGGTCGCATACACCGTCGCGCCGGTGGGATCGTGCGCGTCCACCGTCACCGCCGAAATATCGAAGCCGAAAGGATTGAACACATGTGCGTTCGCGATGTCATTGCTCACCGGACCGAGCGCGGCATCCGCCCACACCGTCGCGTTGTTCGCGGTCGCGCCCGATGTGGTCACAAACAGATGACCCGCGATACTGCCGCTTCCGCCGCCATCCGCCACGCCCGCCAGCCCCGCATACAACACCGTCGAACCCGCATTCTGCGCGTTGCCCGACGTTGCCATCGGCCCACCCGCGGCCACGCTCCGCACCAGCGGATTGCCCGCCGTACACGGTGTCGCGCCGCCGCCAAACGGCGCGGCAATCGCGTTGGCAGAACTCCACGCGCTACCCACACCCGCAGGCCCGCGCCACACACGGCACGTTCCCACCAACACATTCGCCGTCTGCGCCGGGTCGAGCAGCGTCGGCGGATCCAGCACCGAAGCATCGTTCGCAACCTGCGCCGGCCCAATCGTCGGCGTCCCCGCAAAGTCCGCCGCCGTACACGCTCCCCCCAGCGTGCATTGTTTCAAGCTCACGCCCGCGCCGGTCGCCACATACCAGTTCTGCGGCTGGCTCGGGTCGATGGATGGAAAACCGCCTTCGCCCGCGCTCATCTGTGCCCACGGCAACCTTGACGCCCACGCGTTCGCGGCCATCGCCGTCGCCGCCGAGCCATTCGCGGCCAGCCCCACCAGCAGCGTGTTGGCGTTGGTCGGATCCTGTGCAAACCCAGTCACCTCGGCCAGCGATCCAATCGAGCCATTTAAATTATCGAAGTGCTGTACGTCGGTCGCGCTGCACGCCCCGCCCGTCTCCGCCACGCCATCGAGCGACCGCCACAGGCCGCCGTCGTTGCCCACAAACGCCACTGGCGCAATCCCCGCCAACGCAATCGCGTGCTGCGCGGGCGCGACCTGCGCGGGCGCATTGCATCCATTCAGCGCATTGGTCGTATTCCGCAACGCACAACTGCTCGACCCCGCGCCGATCGCGCAGCGATACACATCCACCGTCCCCGCCAACAGCAGCGTGCCGCCCGCCACTGGTGCGGCAACCAGCGTCAGGTTGTAATCCCCCTGCACAATCGCTGTGCTGCCGTTCCCCACCTCCATCGCCCCGCCGTCGATACGGTTCGCGAACGTCGCCGCGGGCGTCGAACAACTCGTTCCCGAAGCCGCGCACATGTCCTGCCACAAGCCGTTGTCGTTGTTCGCGCTATCGACGCTCAACGCATACAGGTCCCCTGTCGCCGCCTGCACCGCCAACACTCCGCGAAACAGCGGACAGCCCGCCGCGCCGTTGCCATTGACGCCTATCGGACACGCCGCAGCGGTCAGCCCCGTTCCCGGCTGGTTCACCATGCGCGTCCACGTCGCGCCATCGGCGCTCTCGTAGAAGCCATGCAGCCGAACCGCTGCATAAAAATGTTGCCGCAGCGCGTCCCACACCACGGCGGTCGCCGCGTTCCCGACCTGCCCAGTCCCCAACGGCTGCGGTTGTTGCACGATGTTCGCACCGTCGGACAGCGTCGCCATCTGCCACGTCACGCCCGCGTCGGTCGAAAAGTACAACCCCAGCACCGACGCAGCATTCGTCGCCCCCACAATCACACCCTCCGCCGAAGTCGACATCGCCGCGACCACCAGCGACGGCGTCGTCGTACTCCACGCGAAACCCGCCGCACCCAATCCGATAAACGAGTGATTGCCGTTGGCTCCGTCATGCGACCCCTGCGCCAGCGTCCACGTCAGCCCGCCGTCCGCGGAACGCAGAATCCCTTCACCATAATAAGAATCGGTCGCGTCGTTGGGGTCTCCTGTGCCGGCAAGAATCACAGGGTTGCCTGCCGGTTGCACGGCCACCGCGCCGGTGCTCAATGACGGAATCACGCCACTCCCCGCATTGCCTGCAAACACCGGCAGCGTGTCGGTCAGTGGCGCGAACGTCACGGCCGCAAGCGGCCCCGCGGCGTTCGACGACTTCCACACGCCACCGCCGGTCGCCCCGACGTACACCGTATTGCCCGCCGGATCGTTCGCGTCCACTGCGATGGCAGTGACCCGCCCCGTCACT
>JALYTE010000050.1 GCA_030854435.1 Acidobacteriota bacterium
AGACTCCCCACACCTCCCGCAGGACCGGCCTCTCATCGTCGTCTGCGGAAGCGGTTATCGCTCCAACATCGCCGCCAGCCTCCTCGCGCAACGCGGCTTCGCGCAAGTCAGCAGCATGGCCGGAGGAATGGCCGCATGGACGGCGCGAAACCTCCCGCTCTCGACCCATTGAGCGCAGCGGTCAAGCAATGAAGCGGGTGCTCCATTCATGCCCATGCACTTAGGACATGAGTGGCCGACACAATGTCCGGACTCTGAAACCAACTCCCGTTCATCACCGTCGTAAAATATATCCAATGCCCTTCCCCATCAAAGTCTGCGTCGTCTGCTCGGAAGAGTTCGAACTCAAGCCCGACAAACCCGGCTTCGCCAACCGTTGCCCCCAATGCAGCGCCCCCGAGTCAGCCAGCTCTACAGCGAAAACAAAAATGACCGCCGAAGAGCGCAAGAACATCGCCGAAGCCAACCAAGCCCGCCGCTCCGCGATGCGCAACCTCCTCTACCGCAAAGACAGCTAAGTCTGTCACTCAGACCCTACACAAAGCGAGGTTCCTGTAGCCTGCCGAACGGGTCCGGATTCTCGAAACCGGCTTGCGCTGCTCACCCCCACACTGAGACCATGGAGCGATGAAGGTTTTTCTATTAGTCCTCCTCGCGACCGTCCTCGAAGCCTCGGGCGACGCCGTCGTCCGCATCGCACTGCACCACCCCTCGGTCTCGGCGCGGGTCGGCTTCTTTTCGCTCGGTACGCTGCTGCTCGCGCTCTACGGAACTTCCCTCAATCTGGCCCCCGTCGAGTTCGCCACCGTCACAGGCCTGTATATCGCGACCCTATTCGTTGTCTTCCAGATCACCAACTTCATCTTTTTCCGCGCGGTTCCCACGCCGGCCGTTCTCGTGGGTGGAACCCTTATCGTCGCTGGCGGCTTGATTGTCTTCTACTTTGGGAAGTGATGTCGCAGCGCACGAAACGGCTCAAGTCCTTAACGCCGCACAGACGCGACTGTAAGCCGTTGCCTTTCTTTCTGTCATTCCCGCAGGGAACCTGCTGTTCCCACGCCCGTCCGCTGTATCCTCAACCAGAACGATGAAACGCATTCTTACAGCCATTGTCCTCATCATCGCGGTGGTCGCGCTGGTGCTCTATGGCGCGCCCTGGATGGTGACGGTCGCCGCGGCGATCGTCGCCGCGCTGGCAGCATACGAATACATCCACCTCGCGGCCGCGGGCGGAAGCCCCGTCCCGCTGTGGTGGATGGCCGCGGCGGTCGCGCTGTTCTTCCTGGTCGTCAACTACCAGCCGCAGGACACCATCGCGGCCGTCTCGCTGGCAACGCTCGTTCTGTTCACCTGGAGCGCCTTCCGCACGCCGCTCCACAAGGTGCTGGGCGAAACCGCCGCAGGCCTCTTCGCGTTGCTCTACATCTGTTACCCGCTCACGCTGCTGCCGCAACTGCTGGTCAAGTGGGACGGCCCTGCGCTGCTGCTCTTCCTCTTCATCTGCGTCTGGTCGGGCGACATCGCCGCGCTTTACATCGGCAAGCGCTTCGGCCGCCACAAGCTCTCGCACCTCTCCCCCAACAAGACCTGGGAAGGCGCCATCGCTTCGGTGGTCGCCAGCGTCGTCTTCGGCATGGCGCTGGTCGGCGCGGGCGAGTACCTCTCCCGCCACGGCTCCAACTTCACGCGCCTGCACACCTCTGAACCCTGGTGGCAATCGCTGCTGCTGGCGATCCTTCTGAACGTCGCCGCGCAACTCGGAGACCTGCTCGAATCCGCCCTCAAACGCGGCGCAAACATCAAAGACTCGGGGACTCTATTGCCCGGCCACGGAGGCGTCCTCGACCGCATCGACGCTCTGCTCATCGCCGCGCCGGTACTGTGGTTCGCCCTCGCGCTCAAGGAGTATTTTTCGATGGGGATCTTCTAGCTTCATGGAGTATGCTGAACCTGTGGCCGTGACCGCGATGAAAGCAAAGAACACTGTCGAGTCTCTCCGAGATATCGTGCAGGATTTGCTCGTCCCGGACATAAAGGCGATGAAGATTGAAGTCGAGTCGCATCGCAGGGAAACGAAAGCTGAGTTCAGCGCGGTCCGAAATGAAATGAAGATCTCTTTCGGTTCCGTTCACAACGAGATTGGCACTCTGGGAGAGTCGTTACGGAATGAGATGCGCCTGCGCGACGAGAAGCAGACCCTTGCCAATCAGGCTCTTTCCGACCGGACGGATCAGAGTCTGCACGCTCTTTCCGACAAAATGCAAGCCCTCTCAGACCGCACAAGGGAGGATATACAAGCCCTCTCAGACCGCACAAGGGAGGACATACTGACCCTCTCCGACCGGACAAGGCAGGATATACAAGCCCTTTCCGACAAGATGGGCTATACGACCGAATTCCGTGAACGTCTCGCCATACTTGAAGATCGAGGCAAGCGTCCGAGCTGATCGCAATTCTGCGAAAATAGCCAAGTGAAGAAGATCGCCCTCCTCGGCTCGACCGGCTCCATCGGCCAGAGCACTCTCAGCATCTGCGCGTCGTACCCTGACCGCTTCGTCCCCATCGCATTCGCCGCCGGCTCGAACCTCGATACCACCTTCGAGCAGACGGCGCGCTGGCGTCCGCAAGTCGTCTCGCTGGCTACCGAAGAACTCGCCGCACAACTCACCGCGCGCCTCACAGCCGCCGGAATCACAGGCGTCGAGGTCGTCTACGGGACCGCTGGAACGGTCCGTGTCGCGACGCTGCCAGAAGCGGACTTCGTGGTCTCGGCCATCGTCGGAGTCGCCGGTCTCGAAGCCACATACGCCGCGGTATGCGCGGGCAAGACCATCGGCCTTGCCAACAAGGAATGCCTTGTCGCGGCGGGCGACTTGATCCTCTCGGCCGCACGCGCCCACAACGCGATGCTGTTGCCCATCGACTCCGAACACAACGCCATTCATCAATGCCTGCGCGGCGGAGCGCCCACCGAGGTCAGGCAGATCTGGCTCACCGCATCAGGCGGCCCGTTCCGCAACACGTCGGCCGCCGACTTCGAGCGCATCACGCCCGCGCAAGCCCTCAAGCATCCGACGTGGGTGATGGGCCAGCGCATCACCGTCGACTCCGCGACCATGCTCAACAAAGGCTTGGAGGTCATCGAAGCCTGCCGTCTCTTCAACCTGCCGCCATCGCAGGTGCGCGTCACAGTGCATCCGCAATCGACCATCCACTCGCTGGTCGAGTACATCGACGGCTCCATCCTCGCGCAGATCTCCGTCACCGACATGCGCCTGCCCATCCTCTATGCGCTCGCGTACCCCGAGCGCATCGCCAGCGACCTGACCTTCGACATGGCCGCGCTCTCGCGCCTCGACTTCCAACCGCCCGACTTCGCGCGCTTCCCCTGCCTGCGTCTGGCCTACGAAGCGGCCGCAGCCAGCCCGGCCCACTGCATCGCGCTCAACGCTTCCGACGAAGTCGCCGTCGCCGCCTTCCTCGACGGCCGCGTCCCGTTCCTCGGCATCCCACGTACAATCGAAGCAGTGCTTGCGCTCACCCCGGCGCACGCGCCTGCGTCCATACCGGAGGTCCTTTCAGCCGACCGGGCCGCGCGCCAGGCCGCGCGCGAGCTTGTTCATGAATTGTCCTCTTCATGAATTGTCCTCTTTATGAATTGCCCTGTTTATGAATTGTCATCCTGAGCGCAGCGAAGGATCTGCTTTTGTTGTTGCTTATTCTTGCTCTATCTCCATTGGAAAAACGCTCCAGTCCGCAAAGGTTCCCGCTCCCTCATGCACATCAGTACCGACATCCTCGCCACCATCGCTGAACTTCTCATCGTCCTGGGCATCATGGTGCTGGTGCATGAGTTCGGCCACTTTGCCGCAGCCAAGCTCTGCGGCGTGCGCGTCGAGACGTTCTCCATCGGCTTCGGCACGCGCCTCTTCGGCTTCCGCCGCGGCGACACCGACTACCGCATCTCCATTCTCCCGCTCGGCGGCTACGTCAAGATGGCGGGCGACGTGCCGGGCGAAACGCCCTCTGGCGACCCCGGCGAGTTCAACGCACACCCTCGCTGGCAGCGCGTCATCATCGCGCTCGCAGGGCCGATCGCCAACTTCATCCTGGCGTTCATCATGCTGCTGGGCCTCGCGCTCTTCCACAACGAGGTCGAAGCCTTCCGCTACGGCCCGGCAATCACAGACTACGTTCCACTACACTCTGCCATCGCCGCGACAGGAATACAGACCGGCGACACGATCGTTCACTTCGGAAACGTGGAGAACCCGCAGTGGGAAGACGTCCTCAACAAGACCTTGTTGAATCTGAACCGTAGCGTGCCGTTCTCGTTCGTCCACAACGGCCAGCGCACCGACACGACCCTCGCTTTAACGTGGGCGGGCGGCCCCGAAACGTTCAATCCCGGCAAGTTTGGCCTGATTCCCATGATGCAAAATCAGCCGATGCGCGTGCTGCCCGACGTCGGCAGCGTGTCTCCCGGTATGCCGGCCGCGACCGCGGGCCTGAAACCGGGAGACACGCTGCTCGCCTTCAACACCTACACCCCACACTCCATTGAAGGCCTCCTTCCGTATTTACAGGACCAAGCTGGCCGCCCCCAGGAGCTTCACGTTCTGCGCGATGGCCAGGCCCTCACAATGAATGTCACGCCTGTCCTCGCCGACGAGCCTGACGGCACAAAGGCCTACCAGATAGGCTTTCGCCCTCAACGAGCGCCGGTCCGCGTTGAGAATCTGCCCTTCGGGTCCGCCGTCGCACAAGCCGGCAAGCGCACCGTGAAGTACGGCACGCTCATCGTCGACGTCATCAAGGGAATGTTCACCCACCATGTTTCGGTGCGCTCGGTTTCAGGACCCATTGGCATCGGGCAACAGGTCCACCAGGCGTTTCAGATGAAGGGTTGGAACCCCATCGTCGAGTTGATGACCTTCATCTCCGTCAACCTCGGCATCTTCAACCTGCTTCCCATCCCCATCCTCGACGGCGGCATGATTCTCTTCCTCGCCATTGAAAGCGCGATGCGCCGCGATCTCAATCAGCAAATCAAAGAGCGCGTGTACCAGGTCGCTTTCGTCTGCCTGATCGCGTTCGCGGCGTTCGTCATCTTCAACGACATCACGCGGCTTTCGATGTTCGCAAAGCCGTAAGGAGCCTCCGATTAACGGTAGGGTGCGGCTTCAGCCGCACCACAAAGGTCATAAAATCAAGACGGCTTTAGCCGCTGAGGGGAATGCCGGGGATCGATCTGCCCTTCCCCAAAAGCGTTGCACAGAATCATCAAGCGGCTTATCCTCCACACATGAGCTCAAAGGTCATCACCTTCGAGGCACCTGAAGACACCGTTCGCGCGTTTGACGACGCCGCTGCGGCAGCATCCATGAGTCGCGAGCAGGTACTCCAAAACCTGATGGAGCGCTACCTCGCGTATGACAAGGCTTTCCGCGCATCGGTACAGATCGGTCTGCAACAAGCTGACGAAGGTCTTTTGATCGACCACGCCGAAATAGAGTCTCGTCTTCTCCGCTGGGAACAAGAAGTGGAGTCGTCCAGTCATGCGGCCTGATTGAAAATTCGCTGGACCGAATATGCCGCCGCTCGCCTGCCTGAAATCAAGGAATATATAGCAGTAGATAATCCGCGCGCCGCGCTAAAGCAGGTTCGGCTCATCGTCGCTGCCACTCGCAGACTGGGTATGTTCCCGTCCTCTGGACGCATTGGGAGAGTTGAAGGCACACGAGAACTCACGGTCCCGGGCACCCCATACATCATCCCGTATCGCATCGTGAACGACGTTGTACAGCTTTTGAGCATCGAGCACGGCGCACACGAATGGCCTGAGCATTTCTCAACCTGAAAATTGTTGTTTCTGTCCCATAGTTCGCGTTGCACGGAAATCGATTTGCCGAGACGCGCACGCTGGTCTAGGCTTTCCGTATGGGCGTAGCGATTATTTCCTTCGAGGCTTCTGAAGAATTGATCGCCTCGGTAGACGAAATCGCTTCCAACCGCGAGGTCGACCGCGCGGAGATTCTGCGCGAAGCCCTCGCGCAATATGTCGCGGACTACGCAGAGTTGAACGCGGACATCGACCAAGCGCGTCGTCAAATCGACGCGGGCCACTACACGCTGCACGAAGATGTTGTCCGAGAGTTGAAGCGAAAACATCGCAGTCGCGCGCAGCGTGAGGTCGATTCGTTGGTCGGACGACGCGCTGAACGATTTGAGGGCAATTCACGCCTGGATCGACACAGAAAATCCACGCACGGCTTCTCGTCAATGCGGTCTCATCCTCGATGCGGTGGATCAACCTCGCGGGTTCAACTACTCTGCGCCTCGATCGAGAGCGCGCAACACACGCCGCCTATACGTGTCCAACACTCCATACATTGTCTTCTATGAAGTGCTGGAGGACGCCATCGATCTCATGCGCATCCGTCACGGCGTTCAGCGCGTTCCTCGCGGCCTGCGTTTACGTTGACACTTCCTTGTCCCGCAACTCCATCGCAATCTGCGCGGCCGCCATGCGCGCCTCATCTTCCTTGTCCACCGGGAAGCTGATCGCCCCCACGCGCGCGTGCCCGCCACCGCCGTAACGCTCGCAAATCGCAGCCAGGTTCGCCAACTCGCTCGCGGGCTTCTTCGTCCACGGATTGGTCCCCACGGAGACCTTGTTGCGGAAGCTCGACCTCGACAGCCCGACGTTGTATGTCCCCTCCGGATGCAGATAGTACGGGATGAACTTGTTGTAACCCTCCGTCGGCTGGTCGGTGATGTCGAACGTGATGACGCCGCGTTCGCAGTGCGCGCGCTCACGAATTAGCTCAATCGACGCTCGATGCGCTGCCAGCAGAGGGTCAAGCAGTTCCTGCACAAAAGCCTGCCCCAGCACGTCGTCGAGACTCATCTCCGTCAGCAGCGGAATGATGCGCTGCACGAGTCTCGTGTCCGGCGCGCTTTCGATGACCAGGGTCAGCTTCATCGCCGCCGCCCCCATCCCCACGGCGGACTCCGCGCTCTCGTACTTCGCCCCATCGACGATGTCCGCCCAACGAATCAACTCCGCCAGCGGCGTAACGTCCATGCCAAACTTCGTGCTTGCAATGTGCGCGATCCAGCTGGTGCAACTCGTATAGCTGGGGTCGAAAAACTTTCGCATCGCCTCCGAGCCGTCCGCCTGCCCGCGCCGAAACTGCGCTTCATCCTGCGTCGTCATGAAAGCGGACAAGTGATGATCGAACCACCACGTCACGCGCGGCGACGGAGAATACTTGAAGTCGACAATCGCGTTTTCCTCGCTCGCGTCGAACCATCGCTCCTCGAACAGCGCTCCCACCCGATGCTTCAATCCCTGGTAGTCGAAACTCCGCGCCGTGCCAATGCGTTCGCGATGAAAGCGCGTAAACAGCGATGCCGAGCACGCCCCGTCGAAGCAGTTGTCATGATAAAAAATGCGGCAGTTCAATGCGATACCTTTGTGATTTGAATATAAGCGCGACAATTCAGCATAGCCGAGTCCCCCATCGCCGGAACCGAAAACATCCACTTCGCGTATCCTTACTGCAAACCGGAGCCGATAAATGAACAGCAACGAACCGCCTCAGATTGTGCCGCCCACCCCAACATGGCCGGCCCCACCACCGACGCATGACAATGGCACCAGCCCCTTCACCGGACGTTTCGGCCTGCGCGCCATCTGGGGCATTCTGATCTTCATCGCGCTTTTCGCCGCGCTTTCATTTGGACTCAGCGTCGCAACCCGCGTCGCGGAAGGCAAGACTCCTATCCCTAAAAAGTCGGAGACGGCGAAACGATCGACTGAAAATATGAATGCGCGCGGCGCATTCATAGGCGACGCAGAAGGCTTCGCCGCAGCAGCGCTCACCGCCTTGATACTCTGCCGCATCGAGCGTCGCCGCATCGGCGTCTACGGTATCGGCCGCAATCGCCTGCGCGACTTCCTGCCCGGAGCCTTCTGGGGTCTCGCCACTCTGTCCCTGCTCGTGGGCACACTGTGGGTCACGCACGTGCTGGTGTTCGACGGGCGCGCGCTCACCGGTTCCGCCATCTTTCTTTTCGGCGCCAAATGGCTTGCGGCCTTCCTCTGCGTCGGATTGGCCGAGGAGTATACGACTCGCGGCTATCTGCAGTACACCCTCACGCGCGGTTTTTTTACGATGGCCGAACGCATTTCGCCCACCAACGCCCGTGCGATCGCCTTCTGGGCGGCCGCCGTCTTCATGTCGATCCTCTTCGGCGCTGGCCACCTCTTCAACCCCGGCGAGTCCGCCTCCGGCATCATCGCCGTCTTCCTCGCAGGAATGACCTTCAGCTACGCGCTCTGGCACACCGGTTCGCTGTGGTGGGCCATCGGCTTTCATATGGCGTGGGACTGGGCGCAGAGCTTTCTTTACGGCGTCCCCGACAGCGGTTTTCTCAGCGGCGGCCGTCTCTTCAACACGCACCCTACTGGCAATCCACTCCTATCCGGCGGAACCGACGGCCCCGAGGGCAGCATCTTCGTCATCCCCACCTTGTTGCTGGTGATTGCCATCATCCGCTTCACCACGCGACGCGGCGAACAACCCCCGCTGGAGCCTATACTCGCGACCCACAGTCTTCCCCAGGAGCCGCTGCCAGTCATCGCCTGAAACCCCTTTGGCGCACGCCTAAATTGTCATTCCACACCCTGAGCGAAGTCGAAGGGGAAGGAATCTGCTTCTGCCCATGCACGACCGAGTTACGCTGAGTACATGCGGCGAAACTACATCTTCATCCTTTGCGCCGCGTTCATCGCGACGTTGCCGCTGATTGCGCACGGCCCCTCCTGCGGCCACGACTTCGACTTCCACCTGCAATCCTGGCTCGACGTCGCCGAGCAATTTCGCCACGGCACGCTGCTGCCGCATTGGGCCTTCTCAGCGGCGTACAACGCCGGCGAGCCGCGCTTCGTTTTCTATCCACCGCTTTCGTGGATGCTCGGCGCCGCGCTCACCCTCATTTTCCCCATCGCCCTCGCGCTCACGATCTACACCTTCATCGCGCTCGCCGCCGCCGGCCTCGCGATGCATCGCCTCGCCCGCCACTTCGCTTCGCCCAACGCGGCTCTACTCGCTGCGACACTCTACATCGTCAACCCCTACATGTTGTTCAACGCCTTCGAACGCACGGCCTACGCAGAACTCCTCGCCGCCGCCTGGCTCCCGCTCCTGTTCCTCGCGGTCTTCCGCGAGCGACCCACAATTCGCGGCATCGCACTCCCTATCGCGCTCCTCTGGCTGACCAACGCCCCCGCCGCTGTGATGGGCTGCTACGCCCTCGCGCTTGTCATCGTCATACGCCTCGTCACCAATTTTATGGCCTCTACAAAGCGGGGTATCCGACGCGCCCTCCGCGTTCCCTCTGCGCCCTCCGCGTTAAAGTTTTCTCTCACACCGTCTCTAAACTCACAGAGTAAATATTCTCTTCGCCTGCCGAGTGTCCCCTGTCCGTATTTTCGGACATGGGTTTCGACCCAGCCCATAAAGCTCGCGACCACCTCACTCGCCGGGACCGCGCTCGGCCTCACGCTCCCGGCCTTCTACCTCATCCCCGCCGCCTACGAACGCCGCTTCGTACAAATCGCGATGGCAATTATTCCCAACATGCGCTTCCAGGACAACTTCCTCTTCGGCCACACCGCCGACGCGCCCCACAACGCCGTCCTCCTCACCGCGTCGCTGATCGCCGTCACGCTGCTGATCGCGACCATTGCAGCATTGACCGCACTATTCCTCACCTCACATTTGTCATCTCGACCGAACATCGCGCTACCTTCCCCGCCGGACACCTCACATTTATCATCTCGACCGAAGGCGCGCACTTTGCGCCGCAGCGGAGAGACCTGTGGTCCTCCGCCGGACACCTCACATTTGTCATCTCGACCGAACGCCGCGCTGCCATCTCCGCCGACCACTTCAAACTTGTCATCTCGACCGAAGGCGCGCACTTTGCGCCGCAGCGGAGAGACCTGTAGTCCCCCGGCGACGACCTTCTGCCTCGCAATCCTCACCCTCTGCATCGCCTTCCTCCTCACCCCTCCCGCAACTTTTCTCTGGAACCACCTCCCCGAACTTGCCTTCCTCCAATTCCCCTGGCGCCTTCTTTCCCTCCTCGCGGTCGTACTTGCACTCGCCATCGCACTGCTGCTCGACCGCACCCGCATTCGCAACTCCGTCACAATCTTTCTTTCGGCCAGCCTGGCCGTTGCGCTCACCTTTCCCGGCATCCACAACTTTCGCCAGCCGTGCGACGACGAAGACCTTCCCTCTGCGCGCGCGCAACTATTCCGCGTCCACCACGGCATCGAACCCACCGACGAGTACACCCCCAACCAAGCCGACAACGACGTTCTGCGCACCAACGACCCACCCTTCTGGCTCTCGACAAATGCCGCGGCCTTCGCACCCAACACCACACCCAACCCCGCCACACAAATCGACGCACCGCAAAATACCGAAGCCTCTCCATCCGGAACGAATCAGCCCACGTTCGCGCCTGAAACCTTCACCGTTAGCGCACCAACACCGGAGTTCCTCATCCTCAATCTTCGCCTCTTCCCCGACTGGCACATCCTGGTCAACGATCGCGAACCCGCAGTGTACACAGGCGATATGCGCGACGACGGCCTTACCGTAGTGCCCATCGCGGCCGGCGCTTCCACAATTCAAATCGCATGGCACCGCTCACTCGACCAACAACTTGGCCTCGCGGTCAGCGCTATCGCCGCATGCATCTACGCGGGACTATTTTTCGGAGGGACCAGGCTTTTCGGAGGGAGCAGGCTTTTCGGAAGGAGAAGGCTTTTCGGAGGGAGCAGGGGCCTTCAGGCCCCTGAATTTGATCCTCGACAGAATGGGCTTTAG
>JALYTE010000070.1 GCA_030854435.1 Acidobacteriota bacterium
ACGCCCGCAGCGCGCTGAACGTCTGCACCGCCGCCTCCATCGAATAGCGCGCGTAACTCTCCGCCCACGCGTCCTGATCGAACGGCTGGATGGTGACCCCCGCCAATCCCTGTCGCAGCCGAAACCCAAACGCAATTTCGCAGTCCGCCATATGCGCGATGATCTGCCGCACGCTCCATTTGCCGGGAGCGGTCGGAGCGTCGGCCTGCTCTCCGCTCAAGCCGGAAGCGACCGCGACCAGACGCGAAGGCGTCGCGGCGATCACCTGTTGCGCATCGCCTTCACCCAAAAACGTCGCATACGGATTCGCGCTCATGCCTGCTCCTGACTGCGATGGGCGTCGCGATACCGCACGCTCGGGACAAGAGTCGAACCCTGAATCGTCATGCCCCATTCTCACGCCAAACCCCGCGCAACACAACTCGCAAAATCCCTATTGACACCCGCCGCCACCGGGCTGATTCTTATCCGAGGGGAATCACAATGCCTGACACAGACACCAAATCCTGGACTTTCCTGAAAGGCGTCGGCGGCGTTACAGGGGCCGTGCTCACCGCCGTCCTCATTTATTACTTCACCCGCACCACGCCTCCTCCTCCACCGCCTCCAACGATTCCTTCAGTGGCCGTCAATGGCTTCGTGGCGGACTCGGCCACCAATCGGCTTCTGCACAACGCCGTCGTCACCGTCGGACTCGGTCCCAACACCGTCCACCAAAGCACCGACACCTCCGGCCGATACTCGGTCGTGCTCGCTCCCACTAGCCCCAACCCCGACATGGGCACCGTCGCCATTCAAGCCGAGGGCTACAAGCCCTTCTCCAACAGCGTCACGCTGAAGCCCGGAGACAACTACGCCGAGATCACGCTCGAGGCCCTCGCCCCGCCGGTCGGTGCGGCGGTCCCACCGACGAGCGCCGATCCGGTCAGCCCCGCGCCCTCCCCCTCACCCACCAACCCCACAGATACCGCCGTCCGACACCCCCGCGCCGGCATCTTCCTGAAACAGCCGCCGCCCAACTACGTGAAAAAGGAGATCGCGGAATACGCTGGCATCAGGCGACCACATGAGCACTAGGCTGTATCGACATATCGCTGTTTTTCTGAGCACTGTCATCTCGACCGAAGCGAGACGGTTTTTCGTCTCGCGAAGTGGAGAGACCCCTGCATTTCGCCAGGCTCACACGGTTCTACCGGAGGGAGCAGGGGTCTTCAGGCCCCTGACTTCAGCAGCCAGAACGAGGGGCTTTAGCCCCGGAGGGATGCGAAGCCTTAATCGAACCGTCTCGAACCGCTCATATTCGATAGCCGCTGCACCGGGTTCGCGCCATATAGGACAAACCTCTTCCGATAGACGACAATAGTCTTTGGCGCATGGCCCAACGGGCCTGCCGCAAAAGAGGAACTGTGCCGGAACAGCAGCAAACTCAACAGCAGCGTGCCGTCGGTCCAGTTGTGGGTATAGACCTCGGCACCACCAACTCCCTCATCGCCTTCATGCACGGCGACACGCCGACCGTGATCCCCGGCGAAGACGGCTCGCCCATCGTCCCCTCGGTGGTGGCCTTCGACCAGGACACGCAAGCCGGCTTCTCGGTCGGCAACGCCGCGCGCGGCGTGCTGCTCACAAACTCTGCCAACGCCGTCTACTCCGTCAAGCGCCTGATGGGCCGCGACCTCGCCGACGTCCAACCCGAACTAAAGCTCTTCCCCTTCAAGCTCGCCGAAGGCCTCCAACCCGGCGAAGTCCTGAAGCTCAATGTCGGCGGCCTCACCCTCACGCCACCCGAAATCTCTGCCTACATCCTGCTCCAACTCAAGCGCAACGCCGAGCGTTTCTTCGGCGTCGAAGTCACGCGCGCCGTCATCACCGTGCCCGCCTACTTCAACGACGCGCAACGTCAAGCCACAAAAGACGCAGGCCGCATTGCCGGTCTCGACGTATTGCGCCTGGTCAACGAGCCCACCGCTGCCGCGCTCGCGTATGGCCTCGAAAAAAATCGCGACGGCATCATCGCCGTGTACGACTTCGGCGGCGGCACATTCGACATCTCCATCCTCAAACTCCACGAAGGCATCTTCGAAGTCATTGCCACGGGCGGCGACACGCACCTCGGCGGCGACGACCTCGACAACCTGCTCACCGCCGTCGCGCTCGACGACATTCGCGGCGACCTCGGCATCGACATCACTGCGAATCCTGAAGCGATCCAACAACTTCGCAGCGCCGTCATCGCCGCCAAAATCGCCCTCTCCGACGGCAAGAGCGCGCATCTGCAACTCACGTTGCCGGACAGAAAGAAGTACCTCCGCGAACTCACCCGCGAACAGTTCGAGCAGCTCATCGCACCGGTCATCGAGCGCACCTCCGGGCCGGTGAAACAAGCGCTCAAAGACTCAGGTCTCGCGCCGTCGCAAATCGACGAAGTGGTGATGGTGGGCGGTTCGACGCGCATTCCCGCGGTGCGAGCGCTGGTCACGGCGCTCTTCGACCTCGACGCCCGCGGCAAAAAGCTGCACACCGAACTTAATCCCGACGAGGTCGTCGCACTCGGCGCGGCGGTGCAGGCGCAAATCCTTTCCGGCGAATCGAACGCCGCCACCGAAGACCTGCTGCTGCTCGACGTGACGCCGCTTTCGCTCGGCATCGAAGCGCTCGGCGGAGTCGTCGCGAAGATCATTCAGCGCAACTCCACCATCCCCGCCAGCGCGACCGAGCACTTCACCACTGGCGTCGACGGCCAGACCAACGTGGCCATCCACGTCCTCCAGGGCGAACGCGAACTCGCCAAAGACTGCCGGTCGCTGGCGCGCTTCGACCTCAAAAACATTCCGCCCATGGTCGCCGGCCTGCCCCGCATCGAGGTGAAGTTCCTCATCGACGCCAACGGCATCCTGCACGTCTCGGCACGCGAGCAGCGCAGCGGACAGGAGGCGCAGGTCGAAGTCAAACCCACCTACGGCCTCACCGACGAGCAGGTCGAAAACATGATCCTCGCCTCCTTCGACTACGCCGAAGAAGACATTACCGCGCGCCAGGTGATCGAAGCGAATAATGAAGCGCAGACCATTCTCGACGCCGTCGACAAGGGCAAGAAGACCGCCGCGTGGCAGCAACTCAGCAGTGTCGAGATCGAAGACATCGAGGTCGCCGCACGCGAACTGAAAGCCAGCGTCACTGGCGGCGACTACAAAATCATTCGCAACGCGATCGAGCGTCTGGACAAGAAGACCCGTCGCTTCGCGGAGATCATGATGGACTCCGCCGTCACCGGCGCGCTCGGCGGCAAAACCATGCAGGCGGCCGGCGAAAGCCTCGCCCAGAACATGGGCCAAGCGCCATCGGCCCCACACCAATTCGCTAAGGCCGAGTTCGACGCTCCCAACCAAATCGAGCAAGCCGAACAGAACCCGGAAACGCCGGGAGAGTCCACTGAAGATTAGATAGAAGCACAGACTGTTTGTTCTAACGGAGTAGCAGCGGGCTTGTTCTACCGGAGTAGGAGCCGGCTTCAGCCCGCGGTACACAGCACGAAAGCGCGATTGGCTTTAGCCTCGGGCTCACCTTACACAAACCAATCCAGATCGGGTCCAACACAACCGCTCCATGTGCCGATGAAAATAAAAATTCATACGTCTCAATCGCCAGACGTTCCTTCACCGGATTGTCATGG
>JALYTE010000105.1 GCA_030854435.1 Acidobacteriota bacterium
ATCCAGAAGCCGCCGCTGTAGCGATTCGTATCGACGAGGTTCAGATGCACGTCGGCGACCCGTAGCGCGTGGGTCCACGGACCTCCCAGGGTGTGGTGGATGACGTTGGGCAGATGGTCCGGGTTCAGCGCCAGATAAAGCATCTGCGGAATCAGCCCGCACGCCCAGAAGCACAGCATCAGCGCGATCAGGCGCTTCGGCGTTCGCGGCCAGCGCACGCGCATCAGCATCGGAAATATCGCGTAGAGCGTGATCTCGCAGGAGAGCGTCCACGCCACCGTGTTCCAGAACGTCGCCAGCGTTGGAAACCATCCTTGCAACAGCAGCGGCGTCAGAATCGCGCCTTGCCAGAAGTCGCTCGCGGAGCGCACGCGGTGCTCGGTGCGCAGCATCTCCCAGAAGATAAGCAGCGAGAAAAGGTATACCGGATACAACCGCGAAATCCGCGCCACCCAGAAGTCCGAAAGGCGCAGGCCCCCGGGGCGATCGAGGTAGTTGTAAGCCAGAATGTAGCCCGACATCAGGAAGAAAAAGCTGACGAACACGTACCCGTTGTCGATGATCGCATATAGTGGGCCGAGGCCCGCGGGCGTGAAGTGGAACAGCAGAATCGACAGCGCCAGTAGCGTGCGAATACCCGTGAGAGCGGGCAGCGTGGGCCTGCGCGCCGGCAAACTTTGCAGCGTGGCGGCGGGCTCGCCGGTGGAAGTGGGGACGGTTGCGTGCATGGCTTCGGAGTGGTCGCGCGACGGAACGGAAAGTCTATGCAGTGACGAGCGAGCCCAGCTTTTCGCCGCGCACCACGCGCGCAATATTTCCGGTCTCGCGCATGGAGAAGATGATCATCGGCAGATTGTTGTCCTTGCACAACGAAACCGCGGTCGTGTCCATCACCTTGAGGCCGAGCTTGATGATCTCCATGTATGTGATCTCTTCAAACTTCGTCGCGTCGGCGTCCTTCTTGGGGTCGGAGGTATAGATGCCGTCGACCGAAGTCGCCTTCAATAGCACGTCCGCGCCAATCTCCATTGCGCGCAGCGAGGCAGCGGTATCGGTCGAGAAGAACGGGTTCCCCGTGCCCGCCGCGAAGATGACAATGCGGCCTTTTTCGAGGTGGCGAATGGCGCGGCGGCGGATGTAGGGCTCGGCCACCTGGTGCATTTGGATCGCGCTCATCACGCGGCAAAAAAGTCCGGTCTTTTCGATCGCGTCCTGCAAGGCGATGGCGTTGATGACGGTCGAAAGCATGCCCATGTGGTCGGCGGCGACGCGGTCCATGTGGATGGCCTGCTCGGCGACGCCGCGAAAGAAGTTCCCGCCCCCGACGACGATGGCGATCTGGCAGCCGGTGCGCGCAACTTCAGCAATTTCATTGGCGATCTTGTTGACGAAGACGGCGTCTACGCCGAACCCGCGGCCCGCGGCCAATGCTTCGCCGGACAACTTGAGGAGGACACGCTTGTACATGCTGGGTTGAGTGTACAGGGATGGGCGTTGCTTCGGATTGTCGAAAATGCACTGCATCTCGCGTTGGCATGCGATAGCATTGTCCTATGCAGGTGACCATCGACATCCCGGAGCTGGTCTATCGCGAACTGGAGATCCAAGCAGAGCGCGAGCGCAAAACGCCTGCGGATGTCCTCATGGAGCGCGCGGAAGCTGGTCGTTCGGTGCCGGTAGTCGAACCCGGGCCCTAAAGAGCGGACGCATCTCATTCCCGATCATTCACTCGGATAATCCTGGCTCATTCGATCCGGGCGAAGGCGGAATTTACGACTACATCGATTTTCCCTGACCTCAACGTTTGGCTTGCGTTGGCGAACTCCCAACACAAGCAACATCCGCCCGCAAGAGATTGGATGGCATCGGTACCTCTCGGTACGTCCGTCCACTTCTGCCGCGTCACTCAACTTGGTTTCTTGCGATGTCTTTCGACGGCGTCGATCATGGGAGCCGGTGTCCTGACGCAACGCGAGTGTTGGGCCGCATACGATCTTGTTTTGACGGATGATCGAATATCCTTGCTGAGCGAACCTCGGGGATTGGCTTTAAGATTCCATAACATCTCCGACCGCGATGAAATATCTCCAAAGCGTTGGGCCGACGACTACATTCTCGCCTTCGCGGAAGCCGCCAATCTCACGCTTGTCACCTTCGACCGCGCCCTCGCCGCTCGCGCATCCAATTCAATTCTGCTCAGGCCAAGCGTGAGTT
>JALYTE010000117.1 GCA_030854435.1 Acidobacteriota bacterium
GAACCGTGCTGTCGCAGAATGAAGAGGATACGCGTTCGTTCTATGGGGCGAACATTCCTTATAAGACGGTGCTGGATGGCGGTCAGCCGACGCCTGCGACTGCGAAGCCGTTTGTTCGTACCGTGGCGCGGTACTTCATTCGCGCGAAAGCGAATTAGCTTCTCGATGGAAGAATGCGTTGGACGGGCTGCCTTCGGGTGGCCCGTTTGGCGTTTGGCCCGGCGCGCAGTGGCGCGGGTACACTTGAGACTTGGACCTGCCGGGAAAAGATGTTCGCGCGGCGAAGGCCGGAACCAGAGAAACGCTGGAGTACGCGGCGGTGCGCTCAATGGTCGTACTGCTGGGTGCACTGCCGCGCGAAACCGCGCGGGCCGTGGGCGCAGGGATTGGCGCGATGGCGTTTCGCGTCTTGCGGCGACTGCGCAAGACGGGTCTGCGGAATTTGCGGCTGGCGTATCCGGAAAAGAGCGATGCCGAGCGGGTGGCCATTCTGCGGCATGAATTCCGGTCGCTGGGATGGCAGATGGCGGAGTTTTGCCAGATGTCGAGTTACACGGCGGATGCGGCGTCGAAGTTTATCCGCTACGAGGGGCTGGAGAATTACCTGAACGCGCGGGCCAGGGGCAAGGGCGTTCTGGTGGTGACGGGGCATCTGGGCGCGTGGGAGCTGTCGAGTTTCTACCACTCGCTGATGGGGTTTCCGATGTCGCTGGTGATACGGCGGCTGGACAATCCGCGCGTCGATGCGCTGGTGAATGCGGTCCGCTGCCGGCATGGGAACCGCGTGATCCACAAGGACGACTTTGCGCGCGGGCTGATTACGGCGATGCATGCGGGCGAGACCGTCGGCATATTGATGGACACCAACATGACTCCGCCGCAGGGCGTTTTTGTGCCGTTCTTCGGGATCGAGGCGTGTACGGCATCGGGGTTGGCGCGGGTGGCGTTGCGGTCGTGCGCGGCGGTGCTGCCGGGGTTTCTGCTGTGGGAGGCGGCGGAGCGGAAGTATGTGCTGCACTTCGGCGCGGAGATGGAGTTGGTGAGGACGGGCGACGCGGACGGAGATATTGTGGCCAATACGGCGTTGTTTACGGCGGCGATTGAGTCCTACATTCGACGCTATCCGGGGCAATGGTTGTGGGTGCATCGGCGCTGGAAAACGCGTCCCGAGGGCGAAGGGGGGCTGTACCCATGACCGTTCGAGAGATTGCGGCTTTGGTCAACGCGGAGATGAGTGGGAGCGGCGAACGCGAGATTCGGCGGGTCGCTGGGTTCGCCGACGCCGGGCGAGATGCTGTGGTGTTCGCACAGGACGACGCTGCATTGGAAGCGGCGCTCGGGAGCTCGGCGGGTGCGATTCTGGCTCCGGCAAGCGCGGAGGTTTTGGATGAGCGCGTGCTGCGCGTGAAGGACGCAAAGTATGCGTTCGCCTTGTGCGGCAAAGCGTTGGCCAAGACCCTGGAAGGTCCTATGGTGCATCCTGCGGCGAGTGTGGATACGACGGCGAGGCTGGGTGCTGGGACGTGCGTGGGCGCGGGAGCGGTGATCGAGGCCGACGTGGTGGTCGGCGAGGATTGCACGATTGGCAGCCGAGTTGCGATCTGCCGCGGGGTCGTCCTGGGCGATGGGGTTGTCGTGCAGCCCGGCGCGGTGCTGGGGTCTACCGGATTTGGGTACGCGACGAATGCGGAGACGGGCGAGCATCTGCTGTTTCCGCAGCAGGGTGCGCTGGTGATCGAAAACAATGTGGAGATTGGCGCGAATACGACCATCGACCGCGGCGCGCTGGGCGAGACCCGCATCGAGCGCGGAACGAAGATCGACAACCAGGTCCACATCGGGCACAACTGCGTGATTGGAAAGAACGTGCTCATTGCCGCGCAGGTGGGGATTTCCGGGTCGTGCGTCATTGGCGATGGCGCAGTGTTGGCGGGGCAAGTGGGTTTGGGCGACCATGTGGTGATAGGCCCGGGCGTGATTCTTGGCGGTTCGTCGGGCGTGTTCCCGCACAAGCGCGTCGAGGGGCCTGGAGAGATGTTCATGGGCGTGCCCGCCGAGCCGCTGAAAGATTATTTGAGGACGCTGGCGAAGCGGCGGAAAGATAGAGTGAAGAGTGAAGAGTGAAGAGTGAAGAGGCCACTGTATTCTCTTCACTCTTCACTCTATCCTCTTCACTCTCTATTGGAGACACACGTGGCGATCGTCGTCGTTGGCGGGCATACGCGCAACATCGGCAAGACCAGCGTCGTTGCGGGTCTGATCGCCGCGCTGCCCGGACGACGCTGGACCGCGGTGAAAATTACGCAGTTTGGGCATGGGGTGTGCTCCGCGAACGGCGAGCCGTGCGATTGCGAGACCGCCGACCATACCCTCGCCATCAGTCTGGAACTCAGCCGCACGAGCGGGACGGACTCTGCGCGTTATCTTGCAGCCGGGGCGGTGCGGGCGTATTGGGTGCGGACCAGGCAGGGGCAGCTTGCGGAGGCCATGCCGCGATTGCGCAAGCTCATGGCAGAAGCCGACAACGTCATCATCGAATCCAACAGCGTGCTGCGATTCTTGCGACCGGACGTCTTTGTCAGCGTGCTCGATCCGTCGGTGGCGGACTTCAAGCCGTCGGCGTTGCGCTATCTGGATCGCGCGGATGCCGTGGTCATGCCGGAAGGAGCGGTCGCCGCGTGGGATGGAGTGGCGGCGAGCTTGATTCAGCGGGCGAGGCGGTTTGCGATGACGCCGGACGGGTACTGTAGTGCGGAGTTGGTGGAGTTTGTGAAGGAGCGGCTGCGAGCCTCAGACGGTCAGGCTACAGTTGCCGCGGTTGAGATGGCGAAGACAGTCTCATGGACTCTATAAAGAGCGGTTTGCCTTTGTTTGTGGGAGCTTGCGGCACCCCGCTTTTTCACTCGGTTCGGACATGGGCCCCGGCTTCAGTGGATACACCTCAGGCGACGATGAGCGGTCGCCGAAGATGAGCCACCCGGCCTGTGTATCCGGCGTCGGCATTCGGCTTCTGTCGGTCGCAAAGGAAACGGCGCATCGTCGGTGGACGGTGCGCCGTTTCTGTTGCGGGTTGAGGAGGTTTCTAGACGAAGGTACCATTCATGCCGTTGGGGAAGAAGACCCCTTTTGCCGGAGTGCCGGCCGTTGTCGCCATTCCGCCGGTCACGATGTTCAGGACCTGCGTGGTGGTGCGGGCAAAGCCGCGGACGGTGACTGGATCAGCATCGACGATGGACGTCGCGGGTACGGTGTTGCCATTCAGCATCACCATGGCAGGTGCTGACGTTGGCACGAGCGGGAAGTCATCCACAACCGGTGGAG
>JALYTE010000144.1 GCA_030854435.1 Acidobacteriota bacterium
GCATGGGCAAGAAGCTCGCGCTGGCCGCGGCGGTCATCCACAACCCCAAGGTGCTCTTCCTCGACGAGCCTTTCGAGGGCGTCGACGCGATCGCCGCAGGCACGCTGAAGGCCATGCTGCAAGGCATGATCGCGCGTGGGGCGACGATTTTTCTCACGTCGCATGTGCTGGAAATCGTCGAGCGGCTGTGTACGCATATTGCCATCATCCATCGCGGCCATATCGTCGCGAACGGTTCGCTCGACGAGTTGCGCGCGGGCGTGCAGGCGCGGCTGGCACCGGACGTTTCGGGCGCATCCCCGGCCAAGCTGACGCTGGAAGAAATTTTCCTCGCGACCGTTACCGGAGAGGCGGGCGGGACCGAGACGGGCATCACCGCGCCGGAGCAGGAGTTGTCATGGCTGAAGTAAGTGTGGGCCGCGAAAAGTGGACATCCGCGCAGACCCGTGCGCAGTTCGCCGCCATCGCCTGGCTGCGCTTCCGGATTCTGCGCAACGGCCTGCGCCGCAAGGGTGGCATGGGCGACCTTTTGGCCACTCTGGTTATGGTGCCGATCTTCGCGGCGATCATCCTGCTCCCGTCGGTCGGGTCCGGTTTCGCGGCATACTTCTTCGCGTCACGAGGAGAGTTCGCGGGGATTGCCATCATCCTGTGGGCGATCTTCGCGCTGTGCCAACTTGCCAGCATTCAGCTTGGCCAGCCGGGGACCACGTTCGACCCGACCCAACTGATCCGCTTCCCGCTGGACTTTCCCGGCTACGCGGCGGTGCGGACCTTCTTCGGGCTGATTTCGCCGGCGAACGCGATTACGACGCTGATGTCGCTGGCCGTCGCCATCGGCGTTACGGTCGCCGAACCGCGGCTGGCGGTCTACGCGTTCGCGGCGCTGGCGGCATTTGCGCTGGTGAATATCTTTTTTACGCGGATGCTGTTCGCGTGGGTCGACCGCTGGCTCTCGACGCGGCGCGCGCGCGAGGCCTTTACCGGCGTGATCGTGATCGGCTCGCTGGGAATCCAGTATCTGAACTTCACGTTCAACCCCGGCTTCCATCAGGGCCGCCACGATCATGCGATGAACGCCGCGAGAATTGCCGCCGCGACGCACTTCTACCATCGCGCCGAACCCGTGCTGGCTTTGCTGCCTCCAGGTTTGACGGCCAACGCCCTGACGATGGCGCACGCTGGCCGCGTGGGGGGCTTCGGCGCGGAGTTGGTGGGGATACTGCTGTTCGCCACGGTGTTTTTCGCGGTGTTTGCGGTGCGGCTCTATAAGGAGTTTCGCGGCGAGAACCTGAGCGATGCGGCGAATGCTGTGGCGAAGACTCCGGCGAAGAAACATGTGAGCGTTTCGACGGGGACTTCCGCGCTGGCGCCGTCGTCCATGCGCTTTTCCACGCCGCCGACGATCGCCGCCGTCCTCGGCAAGGAGTGGGTCACGATGCGCCGCAACACGGGCATCTTCTACGCGCTCGTAGCCCCGCTGGTGATGGTCGTCCTGTTCGCCAACCTGCGCGCCGCGCGGACGCCGGTATACATCCTGTTCCCCGCGGCGGTCGCATACACCATGATGGGCATCGCGCCCATGTGCTACAACTCGCTGGGCCTGGAGGCTGCGGGGATCCAGTTTTTCTTCCTCTCGCCGGTGCGCATGCGCGACGTGTTTCTGGCCAAGAACCTGATGTACTTCGGGCTGGCCCTTGTCGAGATGCTCGCGGTGTTCGCGGTGGTTTCCTACGTGTCGCGCGCGCCTTCGCCGGGGATGACCATAGCGGTCGTTCTGTGGGCCGCGTTCACGATGTTCTTGACGCTCGCCGTTGGGAACCGCCGCTCGGTGACGGCGCCGAAGAAGATCGACCCCTCGAAAATGTCGAACAAGCAAGCCTCGCCGCTGAGTTCGCTGATCAGCATTGGGTTGCTGCTGGTGTCCGCGGGCCTGGGCGCGGGGTTTATGGCGTTGGCATGGTTTCTGCACAAACCCTGGGTATTGCCTCTGGCGATGCTGACGCTTGCCATGGCCGGCTTCTTCGCTTACACGTTTAGCCTACGGACGATGGACAGACTGCTCGCGGACAATCGCGACACCTTGTCGGAGACGTTGTGCAAAGTCTAGGTTAACAAACTTCGGGGAGTCCGAATGGACTCCCCGAAGTGATCGTCGAGCGGAAAAGCTAGATCGCAACAAACCGGCTGCGCACCAGTGAGGCCACTCCGAGGACGCCCGTTCCCAGCAGCAGCAAGGCGGACGGCTCCGGGGTGGGGACCATGTTGAGATTGGGCGTCATGCCCGGATTGTCGCCCGTAGCGCCGAGGAACCGCTGCGGAATGCCGTTGGTCCAACCCGTTGTGTCCCCGGTGGGAAGATACAAGCTGAAATTGGAGTAGTTGAAGCCGGGCGTGTGAAACGTGCTCGAAGCGTCCCGCAGGGCAGCCGCGCGCACCAGCGCCGCCGTCGCGGTATAGCCGCCGGTAGACATGACCTGTTGCGGATCGAAGATGCTCCAGGCGGCTATTTGATAGTCGGCGTTGGAAATTCCGAGGGGATTATTTTGAATCGCGGACAGGATCAAGGCGAGAGCGCGGTAGTCCACCGACGTTTGAGAGTTGTCCTGCGGAATGCCGGACTTGGTGACATTCCAGGTCTCGTTCGTTGTGATTTCGCGATTGTAGTCGAGGCACATCAACTGGGTCAGCGTGCTGGAGCCGTTGATGCTGAAATTGTAAGGATAGACGGCAATATTGCCGTTGACGGTCTGGTTGCCGGTGGATTTCAGCGTGAGCGTGTCGGCGGAAGCGGACAACGACAAGGACCCGAAGGCGAGTGCCGCCAAAAGAACAGTTCCAATATTTTTCATGATTGTTTCTCCCATGCGCTGTGAAATGTCAGGAGGAGTGCCGGGCCTGGTTGTCAGCTTCGGAAATCCTTTGTCTGCCGCCGGACGCTTTTCGCGCTTTGCCTGTGCTTCCAGGGTCGCGCGGTTGATGTCCTGCTGAATTGAAGTATGCATGGGAACTTCGAGTTATGGAAAAATCAATGGTTCTCGCATGGAGGTTACCCCGGTCCAATGGTAACTTCAAGCAGATTATGTCAATGAATATGGTGATTCTGTAGCTTACTAATTGCCGGCGTAATAATTCGCGACTGATTTTCGGAAAATATAAATGTCGGAGATGATTATCCAGTTAGCTCAGGCATAGCGATAAGTTGTTTGTAGGTAATGGTTTGTGTGCCGAGGGTGGCCCTTAGGAGCCTTTCCAGCAGATCCGGTTCCATGGTTCTGCGATTGAGCCTGTAG
>JALYTE010000152.1 GCA_030854435.1 Acidobacteriota bacterium
GTTCTTGTGGTGCGCCGTCGGATCGGTTGCCGTGCGTAGAACGATTTGGCCTAGATGCAAAGGCTCGTTCGAAACTCGAACGACGCGCTGGGCACTGGCCGGGTCGATGGCTTCGGCTGTCTCGCTCCAAACATGCAACCGATAGCTGCCGGGGGGAACGCCGCGGACCGTGATCGCGCCGTCCGCGCCGGAAATAGCGTAGAACGGCGTGCTAAGCGAAAGAACGACCGCGCCCATTTCGGGATGGATGTTGCAGAAGATGTACGACACGCCATCACGATCGAATCGCACTGAGCGTGTCGTCCCCGACTCGTACATGCCGAGGTCGAAACGCTCCCCATTGAAGAGCGAGAACACGTTGTGAAAGAAGGGATCTTTGTTGGGAAACTCGACATTGCTGCCGGTGGGAACGACCAGCAGATGAGGATGGAATTGCTTGTCCTTCTGGACGAGTCGGAAGGGTCCGGCGTGGCGCGGGTCGGTGAGGCGGTGGGCATCGTTCGAGGAAACGGCTCCGGAGGCGAGTGGCGTCAGCCAGAGAACGACATCTGCCGGACTCACGCTGCGTTTTCGCGCGGAGGCGGACGCGGGTGCGGAAGAATTCGGTTGCACAACGATGGTTGCCGACACCGCCGTCTCCTGCGCGCGCGCCAGCGGCCCGGCGAGAAGCAGGCCGGACAGCGCACAGGCGAGGCTTATCCAGTGACGGGTGTGAGGCAAGAAACAAGCTCCTCGGGACACAGAAATCAGAATTGGTATCCCACCGCAAGTGTAAATACATCCACGGTATTGGCCCGGCCCGTGATGGGCCACGTCCATATGCGCCGGTACTCCGGGGACAGGATGATGTAAGTCTTCGGCTTGAAGATCATATTGGCGAGGACCATTTTGTTGCGGGCGCGGAGCTGGTCTGCGGTGGCGGTTAATGGCAGCAACACAGCGTGGAAGTCGCGGGCCAGTCCGTCGTCGAGACCTATACTCGCGTTGGCCTCCAGCAACGGGCCAAGTCGGGTCTTGAACTGCGTCCATCCGCCTATGGCATTGAGGCCTCTCAGTGCGGGCAACCCTGTCCTGGGGTCGGTGCCGATGATCGCGTTCTTGTAGACGCCACCACCCAGACCGCCCAGCGCGCGCCCCCGATAGCCCTCACCGCTGATCTCAAAGCGGTTCATCAACGGCAACCGCCAGTCCAGCGTCGCAGCCCAGGAGTCCAGGTTGGCTGTAGTGGTGTAAGCAGTTGAATAACCCGGATAGATCTGACGGCTATAGTAGCCGCTCACGCCCACCTGTAGACCCTGGCCCCCCGCGTAACTGTGTTCCTGCGAACGGCCATAGGAGAGCCGCGTCTCGAAGGCCGGTTGCTTGGATATTTCCCCTGGACTCGCCGTCCGAAGGTTGAGATTGGGGTTGGTGCTGTAACCGGCGGCGGGTGAATCCCACAGCCCAAACTCCGCCTGGAGTTGTCTTCCGTTGCGCAACGGCGTTCGGTGCGCGTAACGCAGTTGCGGCGCCCACGTCCATAGATTGCCTGCGCCCGCAAGGGCGGGCTCCGCGACCGTGGCATACGACGTGGGCGAAAGCGGCGAGATCAGCGGAGGGGCCATCCCCACCGACAGCGAGTCATTGGCCCAATCGAAGTTGACGCTTGCGGTGCGCAGCCGCACGATGCCGGCCACGCTCCCATAGTTGCTGTAGGCCAAGCCGCCGAAGAAATCGAAGTCGACGCTGGCCGAGGTGCGAGCGCCACCGATCCGGGGGCCATCGGCTTCGATTCCCAGGACAGTCTGGCGCAGGCTGGCGCCGAGACTTCCGTTGCCGGAGGTCGAAGTCGGGGCCAGCGCGACCTCCGGGAGGTCGCTAGTGTCGGGAACACCGAGATTTAAAGAGCTGTTGAACAGCAGCAGACCCGTCAGTCGGACAGGGTATTTGGAGCGGCTTTCAACCTTGATTTGATCGTGGACCTTAACCGCGGCTTCGAGGGTCTGCACACGCTCCTCGATGCTGACTGACGACGACGAAGACGTTGCGGCGGGAGCGGCAGCGGCCCCGACCTCCACCGCGGGCGTCTCAGGGTGTGTCATCAGCGCGCGCAGTTGTTGAAGCTCCGTTTGCAATTGCAGGATTTGCGCCTGGGAGTCGGCCAGCCGTTGCTGTGCGGCGGAGATCGCTCCCGAAAGCGTCTCGACCCGCTGCTCGAGTTGCACGGACGACGTTGCGGGTGCAGGCGCGGCGGTGGAA
>JALYTE010000157.1 GCA_030854435.1 Acidobacteriota bacterium
GGTTGAACTCCGCCTTGTGGGCGCTGAAATAGTTGCTCACGTCGGCGTCGGTGACGGTGATTTTGGAGTCGATTTCCTTGGTCAGCAGCTTGTCGATGGTGAGCGAACGGCGCAGATCGTGCTTCACGTCGTCGAGCGTGTGGTCGCTGGCCTTGAGCCGCTCCTGAAACTGCTCTTCGGTGTAGGGCGCCTTCATCTGCGCGAGCTTCGCGTCGACTTCTTCATTGGTGGCGGTAAGGTTCAATTTCGCCGCGCGTTGCTCGACGATTTCTTCGGTGATGAGTTCGTGCAGAATGTTGAGGCGCAACGAGTCGGCCTGGTCCTGCGACGGCGTCTGCTGCTGCTGCGGGTTGTTCGCAAGCTGTGCGGTGTAGACCTTGTCGACTTCCGCCCGCTGGATGGCATGGCCATTGACGGTGGCGACGACGCCCTCCTGCGGGCCTTTGTTGCAACCGGCGGCGGCCAGCGCGGCTGAGAGCAGAACTGTGTAGGCAAAACGGAGGGCAACGGTATTCGACATTTTTTTTGAAGGCTTCCTGAGGCGCTTGAATTGCGCGCAACTCTTGCTCCTCAGTTTACAGGAACCGCCGGGGCCGGTGCGGCACCGGATGGGTCCCAGACGGCGAGGCCCTCGGCCCGCGCGGTGGTGAGCTCACAGCTTTCACAAATCCACCAGTCGCACGCTGGCGATGGCTTCGACGTCGGCCAGCTCGTCGGGAAGGGACGCAATCTTGTCGGCGGTAACGACCAACCAGCCCGGTTCCTGGAGGAAGATTGCGAGCGTGGACGGCGAAACTTTTTCGGCGAGAACGATCTTCAAGACCGCTCCGGAGCGCGATGCGCGCAGAACTCTCAGTGTAGTCCGTTGGGCCGAATCCACCATGGTGTGGAGATGTTTGGCGATGCGAAGAGCTAACGATTCAACTGGTACAAGAAGCGCAGGCCCAGCAGCCTGAAGACGCCGAGGACGACGGTCTTTACCAGCGCGCGCGAGGAGTTGTAAGCGCGCCGTCGCCACAGCATGTATCCCCAAAATGGACGGATCCAGCGCTCTGAAATCCTGCGCCGCTCGCTCGCGCGAACACATGCGGCAACGATGCCGTTGAACACCGCGGGCGGGGAGAAGTGCCGCTCCCAGGCCTGCCGCGCAAGGCGTCCACGCTCGGCGCTTTCGTGCGCGTATTTCTCCAGGATTTCAGGAAGTTCCTTGATCTTCCGCTCGGGCACATCGATCAGGAACTTGTCCCAATCGGGACCTTGCGGCAACAGGAACTTGTCCGAGATCATCACCGGCGCCACGCCCATCTGCATCACTTCAAACAGCCGCAAACCGCCCGCGCTCGCTCCGCGTGGACACAAACCGAAATGGCTGCTCGCGATCGTCTCGGCATACTCCTTCTGGCGCGCTTCGCGTCCCGCTTGCGAGGGGTCCCAGTGGTAGTAGTCCGAAGTGTTTCGAATCAGCACATCGTCTCGCCCGTAGTCGATCTTGTACATCTTCTTGCGCAGCAGCGATGTCGATCCGCCCGCGAACGAGAACAGATATTTCTTCTTCGCATGAGGCATTGGAACGATGTTCGGGTTCAGCACGTCGACGAACATGTGGCTTTCGACGCGGCCCAAATCGATCCAGCGACTTATGCCCCGAGGCTTTTCCGCATTGGCATAGACACCGGGCAGAAGCGTTACAAACCCATCGTCGTCCGAATACATAAAGTACTTTTCCGGATATTTTCGGGGCAGCGGATTGTCCGCGACACCCTCGCCGTAGGCCTTCCACGCGCCCAGGAAGAGGACCATTTCGGCGGTCTCGGGGTCGTCGACCAGCTCGTGCAGCGGCGGCTCCGCCAGACGGTGCAATTCAACGATCGCACTGAGCGCCGTGTCCCGAAGGCCGACGAGATGGATTTTCATGGCCCTGTCCCTCTTGCGCCAAAGCGTCATCGTTTTCCTGCGTGCAAAGTTTAGCATCGCCACTTTTCGGCTTGGATAGTCTGTGTCCGCAACGGTATAATCGGGTGTTACAGCACAGGAGAGCCTCGCCCATGTCCATTCAATCCACCAACTTCATCTGGCACAACGGTCAACTGATTCCGTGGGAAGACGCGAACATCCACGTCATGAGCCACGTCGTCCACTACGGCTCTTCTGTGTTTGAAGGTCTTCGCTGCTACGCGCAGCCCGGCGGCGACGGCCCCGGTGAGTTGGCCGGTGGCATCTTCCGTCTGCCCGAGCACATGCAGCGGCTCATCCACTCCGCCAAAATCTACCGCATGCCTTTGGATTACGACGTCGAGCGCTTGTGTGAAGCGGTTGTCGAGGTCGTCGAAGCCAACGGCGTCGTGCCCTGCTATCTGCGTCCTGTGGCGTTTCGCGGCTACGGCGAAATT
>JALYTE010000159.1 GCA_030854435.1 Acidobacteriota bacterium
GGACTATATGGGATCCAATGTGCCCGATATGTGGCCGATTCTGGGGCCTATCAACAGCGGGTTTGGACAGCGCGAAGACCCCGTGCTGGGCATGGGCACCGGCGAATTTCACAAGGGCGTCGATATCGGCTCGCCCGACGGCACGCCTGTCCACGCGCCTGCGAGCGGACGCGTCGTGATGGCGGGCTTGGCGAACGGCTACGGGCGCGAGATTGAAGTGGATCACGGCAATGGTATCAAGACGATTTACGGGCATTTGCAGGGTTTTAATGTGGTCGCTGGGCAGACGGTGGTGAAGGGCCAGGTGATCGGGTTTGTGGGGCACAGCGGCAAGACGACCGGCTCGCATTTGCACTACGAGGTGCTGATTCACGATACGTCGGTAAACCCGCATAAATACCTGCGAACGACGATGGCGCAGCTGGGCGGGGCGGGGACGGCGGGCTAATTTCCTGCTTCATTTAGGGTCGTTTTGAAGCTTTAAAGTGTCTTTTTGAACGCCCGAGCCTCGTTTTCGTGGCGCTTGACAATTATCGCAATCCGCGATATACATATTGCAGATCGCAATATGAAGCTCTCGGACAAAATTCGGTATCTACGGGAAGTCGAGGGGAGCCTTCGCGGTCTGGGCCGAGCCATGAGCCAGCAGGAATTGCTGCGCGCGATCCATGCGGAGATGGGCGAGTCGCTCTCGCAGAGTTATCTTTCGCAGATCGAGTCGGGGGCGCGACCGCACTTGACCAACACCACGCGGCTGCTGTTGGCGAAGTTCTTTAAAGTGCATCCCGGCTATCTGGTCGATGACCCCGAGGGGTATCACGCGGAGCTGCTGTCGGACCTGGGTCTGGAAGACAAGCTCGACCTGTGGCTGATTGGCGGCGCGGAGCGTTTTCGCCGAGATACGGAGTTGCGGCGCGCGTTGCTGGCTGTCGCGAAGCATGAGGACTCGCGGCGTTGCCTGCTGCTGTTGGAGAGCATTCTGGAAGCGCCGTCGCTGGCGGAGCGGCTGCTGGATTTGTTGCGTCCAGGAGCGGGCCTCGGGACGAAGCTCACTCCTTTAGAAGAGCGTACCTCAGCGGCTAAAGCCGCAAAGCCCATCAGCATTTATGGCACGGGTGAACCCGTGCCCTACCGTGTTTTTCAGGAGCCTGCACGAGCTTTTCAGCAACCTGCAAGAGCTTTACGAGGAGTGAAGAAATGAGCGGCGGAATGGATTGGAACGCGATTTATCTGACGTGCTTCGGTGTCGGGCTGGTGTTGAGCGTGGTGGCTTTCGCCAGCGGCTTTCTGCATTTGCATATTGGGCACTTTCGCCTGGACGGCCACCATGGCCTGGGCAAGGACGGCGCGCATCTCTCGCCGGTGAACGGCTTTACGCTGGTGGCGTTTCTGTGCTGGTTTGGCGGCACGGGCTATCTGTTGCACGATGCGAAATTGATGACCGCCACTTTGGTGCTGCTGTTTTCGGTGGTCAGCGGGGTGGCGGGATCGTCGCTGGTGTTCTGGTTCCTGGCCAAAGTCCTGCTGCCCCGGGAGCGCACGTTGCAATCGAGCGATACGGAGATCGTGGGCGCGATCGGACGCTTGAGCGCGGGCATTCCGGCGCACGGCGTGGGGGAAATTCTCTACTCGCAAAATGGGGCGCGGCGCAGCGCTCCGGTGCGCACGGACGACGGCACGGGCATTGAACGAGGGACGGAAGTCGTGGTGATGCGTCATGCTCGCGGCGTCGCGTATGTGCGCCGCTGGGACGAGTTTGAGGACGGCCTGCTGGGAAGCGAGACGGCCGGTCGGCTGGAGAAAGGGCCGAATGTTCGAGGCGGCGATGGGGAGGATTCTCAGGGGGGGAAAGGGCAGTGAAGGCAAGAGCAACAGCAACGGCAAAAGAAGAAGCAGGTTCCCTGCGGGAATGACAGAAAGAAAGGCAAAAGCAAAAACAAAAGCAAGAGCAAGAGCGAAAGCAAGAGCAAGAGCAACAGCGGGTTTCATGCGGGAGTGGAACAAGACCGGCAAATCGATTTGACGGCTTGGAGCGGTGGTAAAGGAAGGTCGGGAAATGTCGAATCACTTGGTTGTGGTCGTTGGGTTGATCGTTCTTGCGACGCTCGTGCTGATGGGCATGATGGCGCGGATGTTTGTGAAGGCGGGGCCGAATGAGGCCATTATTCGCTACGGTTTCGGCGGGCCGAAGGTCATCATTGGGCATGGTGCGCTGATTTATCCGGTGGTGCAGCATACGCGGATGCTGTCGCTGGAGTTAATGAGTTTCGACGTGGCGCCGTCGCAGGACTTGTACACCAAACAAGGTGTGGCCGTTACCGTGGAGGCGGTGGCGCAGATCAAGGTGCGTTCCGATATGGAGAGCATTATGACGGCGGCGGAACAGTTTCTGTCGAAGACGCCGGCCGAGCGCGAGGGGTTGATCCGGCTGGTGATGGAAGGACATCTGCGCGGCATCATCGGGCAGCTTACGGTCGAGCAGCTTGTGAAAGAGCCGGAGATGGTGGGTGAGCGGATGCGCGCGACTTGCGCGGAAGATCTGAGCAAGATGGGGCTTGAAGTCATCAGCTTCACCATCAAGGAAGTCCGCGACAAGAACGAGTACATCACCAACATGGGCCGGCCCGACATTGTGCGCATCAAGCGCGATGCTGAAATTGCTACGGCGGAAGCGGAGCGCGACACTGCGATTCGCCGGGCCATTGCACTGCGCGAGTCGGCGGTGGCGAAGGCCGGGGCGGACCAGGAACGCGTGCTGGCGGAGACGATGTCGCTGGGCAAGCAGGCGGAGGCGCAGCGCGATCTCGACATTCAGAAAGCGCAGTTCACCGAGCAGTCGCGGCGCCAGGAAGCGCAGGCCGACAAGGCGTACGAGTTGCAGACCAACGTCATGCAGCAGAAGGTGATCGCCGAGCAGGTGAAGGTGCAGCAGGTCGAGAAAGAAGCGCAGGTGAAGGTGCAGGAAGCCGAGATTCAGCGCAACGAAAAGGAGTTGATCGCGACCGTGCTGAAGAAGTCGGAGATCGAGGCGCAGCGCATCGGCAATATGGCCAATGCGGAGAAGTCGCGCATCGTCGCCGAAGCCGAAGGCAAAGCGACGGCGACGCGCATTCAGGGCGAGGCGGAGGCTTCGATCATCTTCCAGAAGGGCGAGGCGGAGGCGAAGGCGATGAACGTCAAGGCCGCAGCCTACCAGGAATGGTCGCAGGCAGCGGTGGTCGACAAGCTGATTACGAACATGGCGGAGATCGTTCGCGCGATGGCCGAGCCGCTGAACAATATCGACAAGATCACGATTGTGTCTACGGGCGATGGAAACAGTGTCGGCGCACATAAACTTACCGGCGAAATTACGCAGATCGCCGCGCAGGTGCCCGCGCTGTTTGAGGCGTTGAGCGGGATGAAGATGAGCGAGTTGATGTCGAATGTGAAGCAGATGGTGGCGCGGCCGAATGGAGTGGCCGAAG
>JALYTE010000173.1 GCA_030854435.1 Acidobacteriota bacterium
CATCGGCAGCGCGGCCGATCAGGTCGGCGGCCGAACTGGTGGCCGCTTGGATGGCTTCGACGGGCGTCATGCCGTAAATCACCATATAGTGAAACTGTTTTGCGTTGTCGCCGTGCGGGTAGACGCCAGCGTCGGTGCCGAAGGCCATCTTGACGCCCGCGGCGTGGGCCTTGCGAAAGTTGTTGCGCTGCAGTTGCCCGAGGGCGCGTTCCTTGGCTAGGTTCTCTTCGGCGAGGCCGAACTTCGGCGCTTCCTGAAGGATGTAGTCGTCGTTGTAGATGTCCATGACGAAGTAGGTGCCGTGCTGTTTGGCCAGCGCGATGCCTTCGTCGTCGACCAGCGAAGCGTGTTCGATGGAATCGATGCCCGCTTCGATGGCCCACTTGATGGATTGCGCGCCGTGGGCGTGGGCGGCGATTTTGCGCCCGGCCATGTGGGCGGTATCGGCGGCGACCTTCAACTCTTCAAGCGTGAATTGCGGCGCGCCGGGCTGGTCGCCTTTGGAGAGGACGCCCCCGGAGGCGAGGATTTTAATCACGTCGACGCCGTATTTGACCTGTTCGCGAATCGTTCGGCGCACCTCGTCAGGACCGTCCGCGATGTTGAAATTTTTCTTGTCGGGGAACATTGTGACTGTCGTCTGCGGAGAGTAGTTGTTCAGGTCGCCGTGACCGCCGGTGATGGTGATGCCCGGCCCGGAGGCGACGATGCGCGGGCCGGGGATGAAGCCGGAGTCGATGTTTTTGCGCAAGTCAACAGCGAGAAAGGGCAGCGAGCCGACATCGCGGACGGTGGTGAAGCCGGCTTCGAGAGTGCGGCGGGCGTTGACCACGCCGCTGATGGCGGAGTCGAACGGAGAGTCGGTGAAGCTGGAGATTTCGGAGTAATGATCGGCGCGGGAGCCGAGATGGGTATGGCAGTCGATGAGGCCGGGCAGAACGTACTCGGTAGAAAGGTCGAGGATGGACGCGCCTGCGGGAGGACGAAAACCGATTGGCTCAATCGACTTCACACGATGGTCGGCGATGACCAGCGTGACGTTGTCGTGGTAGGTGCCAGTGCCGGAATCGAAGAGATGGCCTGCGCGGATGTAAGTGAAGGCGGGCAGGGAGGTCTGGGCAACGAGAGGGGCCAGCGGGAAAGCGGCCAGCAAAAGGGTCGCAAGGCGAAAGGAAAGACGCGTCATGGATTCTCCGAAAAATGCAGTCTACATATCCTAAAGCCTGGCGAAGACATGCTCGGTCAATAGCTGCTTCCTTGCCGGTGTAGAGATTGGCGACACTGTCGAAACCATGTCCCAAAGGCGGGACATGGGGCATCCGCACCTTCGCTCGATCCGTCAGTTTTATGCTTGCGTGGCTGTGGCGTCAGTGGCCGGCGCTGGGAGAAGCGTTCTTGGGCGGGCGCGGAATGAAAACCAGCAGCGGTATCATGCACGCGCAGAAGATCGTCATGTACTGGATGATGTCCACGTAGGCCAGCGTTGCGGCCTGGCGGTGCAGCAGGTTGTAGATGTAGGCTTGCGCGGCATGCATGGCACCGGGCGAAGGCCCGCCACTCGCAGGCCCGGCCCCGTTGCCGCCGCTGAAGGAATGCGCCAGCGCGCGCACCCGCTCCATAAAGACTTGATTTCCGGACGTCAGGTTACGCACCATGTTCGACTCATGCGCGGCGGTACGGCGGGTGAGCATCGTCGCGAGGAACGCGGTTCCGCACGAGCCGCCGATGTTGCGAGCCAAATTCGTGAGGCCGGAGACGTCGTTGTTCTCGCTCTGCTTCACGCCGATGTAAGAGATCATGTTGATGGGAATGAACAGGAACGCTAACCCCGAAGCCTGGAACATGCGCATGAAGACGAGTTGCGGATAACTGAGGCTGAGATTGAGATGCGCCATCCAAATCAGGCTGACTGTGAGCAGCGTGAAGCCGAAGGCGATCAACTTGCGGGGATCGACTTTGCTGGAGAGAAAGCCGACGATAGGCATCATCGCCATCATCATAAAACCGGCCGGAGACAGTACTTTTCCCGCCAGCTCCGCCGTGTACCCGAGTAGCGTTTGCACAAACTGCGGAATCAGCACCGTAGTGCCGTAGAGCGAGAAGCCGAGCACGAACATCAGCGAAAAACTGATGGCAAAGGTGCGCCGCTTGAACAGCGTGAGGTTCAGAATCGGGCGATGGTTTTCGCGAAGCTGCTTGAGTTCCCACCAGATCATCGAGACGAACGCGACGACCATCATCACGGCAAAAAAGGTGATGATGGGGGACGAGAACCAGTCGTCCTCCTGGCCCTTGTCGAGGATGAATTCGAGCGAGCCGAAGGTGAGCGCGAGCAAGGCGAAGCCAGTGAAATCCAGTTTCATGCCGCCTTTTTGCGAGATGGCGACCTGTTTCTTGACGTAGGGCGGGTCTTCGACGTTGCGGTTGGTCAGGTAGAGCGACAACAGGCAGATGGGGACATTGATAAAGAATATCCAGCGCCAGTCGAAGCGGTCTGTGATGTAGCCGCCGAGCGTGGGGCCGATGGCCGGAGCGCACACCACCGCGAGACCGTACATCGCGAAAGCCTGGCCGCGTTTCTCAGGTGGGAACGTATCGGCGAGGATGGCTTGCTCGGAAGGCGCCAGGCCACCGCCGCCAATGCCCTGTAGCACGCGGAAGAAAACGAGAAGTGGCAAGGACGGCGCGAGGCCGCATAGGACGGAACTGACGCCGAACAGCGCAACGCAGATCATGTAGAACTTCTTACGCCCGATGAAGGTGGTCATGTATGCGCCGACGGGAAGGACAATCGCGTTGGCGACGAGGTAGGCGGTGAGGACCCATGTGGCTTCGTCTTGCGTCGCGCCGAGGCCGCCCGCGATGTGCGGCAGCGCGACGTTGGCGATGGAACTGTCAAGCACCTCCATGAACGTGGCCAGCGTCACGGTCATGGCGACGATCCATGGATTGATACGTGGCCGCCAGGGGGCTTCGGACGCTGCGACCATGCGTTCGCTCGTGGGGAATTCTAGGGTTGCGGCCGCCATGCGTTTTTCTGGATTCTCCAGATTTTCTAGATTCTACCGAGCTGAGAGTGGATTCAGAATGTTGCCGCTCATTCCGTTCCTACGACCGAAATCGCGCAAAATGAAGCGGTTCTATATCAACCTGCTGATATAGAGTATCAGCAGGTTGATATCTTTTCGACAACTTCGACAGATCGGCGGTACACAATGAAAGAGGACAAAGGCAAAAGCAAAGCTCCCAAGCCAGAGCGGAGAGCGATTGAAGCTCGAAAATGCTCCGAGAACATACGGCACCTGACCATCGGGTTCCGCGCATTGCTCGAAGACGAGTTGCGGGACAAGGGTCTGACGTTGCCGCAGTTGCGCTTGTTAAAGGCCGTTCAGCAGCAGACCGACGTGAGTGCGGCAGCGCTGGCGCGGACCTGCATCGTGACTCCCCAGACGCTGCAATCGGTGCTGGGCCGGGCCGTTAAAGCGAAGTGGATCGTGCGCGGAAAGTCGAAGACCAACGACCGCTTTCTGACCGCCACGTTGACCCCTCTGGGCGAGGCCGCGTTGTTGCAGGGAATGGCGCTGGCGGCGGGCATCGAGCAGCGCATCTGGGCGGGCGTCGGCCTGTCCGACTTGAAGCGCTTGAACGAGACGCTACAGTCTGGGATTGCGAATCTCGACGCCAAATCCGTATAGCTCTCCATGAAAGCGCGGGATTGCCGCGTCGTGCTAGCTTGGACTTTGGCCTAGCGAGCGATGGCCGGAAGGAGATGCCGATGAACGCCGATTTAGAACGCCTCATCGCGCTCCAGCAGCAGGACCTCGAAGGCAAACGGCTGCGTGCTGAACTGCTCGAAGCCCCGAAGTGGGTAGCGACCGCCGAGGCCGGGCTCAAGAAGTCGCAAACGGCCCTCGCGGCGGCCGAGTTCGCACTGAAAAAAGAAGACGTTTTGAGGCGGCAGCAGGAGTTGGACGCGGACGAGCGTCGCGGCAAGATCAAGCGCTTGAGCAAGCAGATGGAAACCGCCACCAGCGCGGCTCAAATCACCGCGCTCGAGCATGAGATCAAGTTTTCTGGGGACGCAATCCGTACGCTCGAAGACGAGGAAATCGCCTCGATGGAACGGACCGAGCAGCAGGACGCGGCGCGCACTGCCGCGCTCGCCGCCGTAGAAACGACGGCGTCAAAGCTGGCCGTCGAACGAGAGCGCGCGGCCGCGACGACCGCCAAAGATACGGACGCGCTAAACGCGGTCGAGGCGGAGCGGACAACGCTTCGCGCGGCGATTGCCGAAAATTTACTGGCGCAGTACGACCGCGTTTCCAAAGCGCGCGGGACGGGCGTATCGGAAGGCGTCGACCACAAATGCTCGGCGTGCCAGATGATGGTGCGGCCGCAGCGCTGGAACGACCTGACCGACCGCGCCGACGATGAGGCGGTCTTCACATGCGAAACCTGTGGACGGCTGCTCTACTGGGACCCTCGCCGCGACGCGCCCGTGGACTGGAAACCGGGGCACAAATGATGAAGCACACCAGTGAGCGCAAGATCATTTGCGTGGACATGGACGAAGTCATCGCCGACGCGCTGGGCGAACACCTGTTGCGCTACAACCGCGAATTCCGCAGCAACATCACCGTCGAAGACCTACAGGGCAAATGGCTGTGGGACTTTGTGCCCCCCGAGCGCCAGGCAGCGTTGTACGACTACATGTGCTCGGAAGATTTCTTCGGCGTGCTGGAAGTAATGCCCGATGCGCAACGCGTGTTGGCGCGTTTGCAGACGCGCTATGACGTTTTCATCGCCAGCGCCGCGATGGAAGTTCCATCCAGCTTCAATGCCAAGTTCAAATGGCTGGAGAAACATTTTTCCTTCATTCCGCCTTCCAGGATCGTCTTCTGCGGGGACAAGAGCATCCTTGCCGCGGACTATTTGATCGACGACAATCCCCGCCAACTGCGCTTGTTTCGCGGCGAGGGCATTCTGTTTTCAGCGCCCGCCAATGCGGCTGAAAAAGGCTTCCGGCGGGTGGATAGCTGGGCCGATGTGGAGCGGATGTTTCTGGGGTGACATTCACTACAGGCGGGCCGCTTTGCGCGGCTTGGTCTGGAGCTGCACGGGCATGGTGAGAATGAGCGCCGTGCAGGGGTCGACTCCGAGGCGTTGGTAGCTGTGGGTCGTGCCGGAATGAAAATAGACCGCGTCGCCAGCGGCGAACGTTTCACTGTGTTCGCCGTGCGTTATTTGCAGGTAGCCCGTCAGGACGTAGAGAAACTCGGCGCCGGTATGCTGATGCGCGCGTTGGGAGCGGTTTTCGTCCTCAGGTAGAAACTCTGCAACATATGGAGCCATCTGGCTGCCGTCGGGCACGGCCCCCAGGCTTTCAAAGAAGTAGTCGGGCACGGTGGCCCCGCCCTGCGGTAGACGCGCTCGCTCGCCGGCGCGAAGAATGCTGAACACTTCCCCGCGTTCCGACTCGAAGAAGTAGTTGATTCCGCGCGAGAAGACCAGGGCGATGCGCGCGAGATTCCGCAGCGTAGGGACGACGCGCCCCGTTTCCAGTTGCGACAAAAAGCTGGCGGAAAGCCCCGTGTGGCGGCCCAATTCGACCAGCCCCATGCCCTTCTTCTGGCGCAAGCCTTTGATGCGGTCGCCGATGCATTTCTGCTCGATGACATTCTCGGCGGGTTGGGCGAGCATGTCCGCCCCCGGCAATCTCGCATCGACGCTGCGGAGGATATTCTGGCTGTGGCCGTTGTGTAACTCGGCAGGCAACGAGGTCTCCTTTGGCGCGTGCGTCCGTTTTGAGCGGTTGCGAACTGGCGCTTTACAGAAAGATGCGGAAGTTCCCCGAAGCGATGCTCGCCGGAATGTCAGTCGAGGGGGGATGCTAGGCTTGGCTTGCCGCATGATCTCCTTCACACAATGCTTCCGTCGTCTCGCAGGCCTTTCCATTGGCGCGGTTTTGCTCGCGTTCGCGGCGGGATGCGCCAGTCCGGGGCCGCCTCGCGCGCCTTCTCTGCGCGTCCCTGAGCCAGTCGGCGATCTGACTGCGGAACGGCGTGGCGCGACGGTCGTCCTGAGGTTTTCAACGCCGGTCAGAACGACCGACGGCGGAGCGGTGATCCGTCCCCTGAAAGCGAGTTTCTGCCGCGCTGCAGGTGATGGGCCTTGCCGTCCGACCGCGAGTTTTCCTGGAAGGCTGGCTATCGCGGGGCCTGTGGAGTGGGTCGATACGTTGCCACCGGACTTGGCCGCCGGAGCGGCGCGGCGGCTCACTTATCGCGTCGAAGTGTTCAATGTGGAGGGCCGCAGCGCAGGATCTTCGGAGCCGGAGTTCGCTGCGGCGGGCGAAGCTCCGCGCGGCGTAGAGGCCTTCCGCGCCGACGGATCGCACGCGGGAGTCGTGCTGCATTGGGAGGCGCAAGCGGAAACGCATTCGTCCGATGAAGTTCTGGTGCGGCGCGAGGCGCTCAATCTTTCGCCGCCGCCTTCCAAGAGCGCGACCCCGGAGAAGAGCACGGTCGCACGGAGAGGTGTTGGCATACACAAATCGCGCGATGCGGGGAATGGAGCAACGAATGGGGTAACGAATGGAGGGCCGATAAGCGCGACGCGCGCAGTTCCATCGCAGGACCAGAATTCGGTTTGGCTCCGCGCTCCGGCGAATGCTCCCGACAGCGATCACGGCAGCGATAGCGGCGGCCTCCTCGACGCAACGGCGCGTCCGAATGAGCCTTATCGTTACACCGCCGTTCGCAACCGCACGGTGACGCTCGACAGCCGCAAGCTCGAACTTCGAAGCGGACCGTCTGCCGCCGTGACGTTCACCTTGCGCGATGTGTATACGCCGCGGGTCCCGCAGGCACTGCTGACGGCGGGATTTCCGGTGCAGGGTTCGGACAGCATCGCCGTCGACCTGGTGTGGCAGCCGAATACGGAAAGCGATGTCGCCGGATACAACGTCTACCGGCAGCCGCTTGCGACAGGCGCTGCCATGAAGCTCAACGCGAAGCCCGTGCCGCTACCCGCGTTTCACGATGCGACTGCGGCGCGCGGAATCGCATATCGCTACACCGTGACCGCCGTCGACAGCAAGGGCAACGAGAGCGAGCCTTCTGCCCCGGCGAATTTGACCGCAACGCCCTGACGCCGTATTTGTAAACTGTTGTGGAGGCATCGAAATACCATGCGCTACTGTCGATATTTGTCCGCCCAGGGTCCCCGCTACGCTACGGTCGAGATGCGCGACGGCGCGGCTTGGGCCATTTCCGCCATGCCGCCGCCCGAAGAGGATTGTGCCGCGTTGCGGCTTGAGGACCGTGGGTCGACGCACGGTTTTGTGCCCGTCATGCTTGAGGATTTAGAGCGGCAAGGCAAGCTGCTGGCTCCCGTGACGCCCTCGAAAATCGTGTGCGTGGGAAGGAATTATCGCGACCACGCCGCGGAACTTGGCAACGAAGTTCCGACCGAGCCGCTGCTGTTTCTGAAGCCGCCGAGCTCCCTGCTTGCGCCCGGTGCGACGGTGCAAATGCCGTCGATTTCAAAGCGCGTCGATTTTGAAGGCGAGCTTGCGGTGGTGATCGGGCGGCGCTGTTCTAAATTGTCGGATGGCGAAGATGTGCGACGCTACATTCGCGGCTACACATGTCTCAACGACGTGACCGCGCGCGACATTCAGAAGTCCGACCCGCAGTGGACGCGCGGCAAGGGCTTCGACACGTTCTGCCCCGTCGGCCCGGTGGTAACCGACGACATCGACCCGATCGACGGCAATGTCAGCCTGCTGACACGCGTCAATGGCGTCCCTAAACAGCACGGAGAAACGCGCGATTTCATTTTCGGCATACAGCATCTGTTGCGCTACATCAGCGCCTGCATGACGCTCGAACCTGGGGATGTGATAGCCACGGGAACACCTGCGGGCGTGGGTGCCTTGAACGCAGGCGACAGGGTCGAAGTGGAGATTGCAGGCGTGGGAGTCTTGCGAAGCCCGGTTGCGGCGTCGTGAAATCGTTTGCTACAAGACTCTACAGCAAAGGTACAGCCGAACCCTATAACTCACGACTCACAACCCACCCAAAATCCATTGCACGCGATTGTTGTCAAGCCCCCCAGCCTGTGCAAAACTCACAAACCCCCTATAAACACTGCTCAAAATTGCTAAATAAACTTGGCGTACTTATTCTGCCAAATCGCTATAATAGAGATAGAGCCAATTGCAAGCCGGACTTCAAGCGTCATTCCGTAGTAAATCTGCGGTTGCCGTTGTTTTTCTTTCTCTCATTCCCGAAGCGAACCTGCGGTTGCCTTTCTTTTGTCATTCCCGAAGGGAATCTGCTTTCTTACCGGGCATAAGTCCAATCTTCTGAAGACTTTAGGAATATCCCCTGAAGAATCAATACTTTACAAGAGGCCTATCCTGCCAAGTCACTGATCCTAAACGGCTTCCATGCAAAGTCTCTGTAGTCAAGACTTTAGCTATAAGCCTTGCGTTTTGAATACTTTGTAGCCAAAATGATCACCCTGGGGGGAGGGGGGTACCCTTGTCAAAATCCCTGCACAACCCTTACTACGACCTTCAGGAGATTTGCACTAAACCTTTGCTCGAACCCCGATCTTCTGTACGGCCTTGTCGACGACGACGTAGAGCAACTCGTCGGTGTCGGTCTTGGCGGTCTTCTTGATCATTTCGCCAAATCGTTGACCCGCTTCCTCGGTTTCGGAC
>JALYTE010000183.1 GCA_030854435.1 Acidobacteriota bacterium
CCCGCAATGGGCCGCATCTGGTCCGAAGAGTCAAAATACAACAACTGGCTGCGCGTCGAGCTCGCCGCCACCGATGTTCTCGCGCGGGCTGGTATCGTTCCCACCAAGGCCGCAGCCGTTCTTCGCGAACGCGCCAGCTTCACCGTCGAACGCATCCACGCCATCGAAGCCGAAACCCGCCACGACGTCCTCGCCTTCACCCAGGCCGTCGCCGAATCCGTCGGCCCGGACGCCCGCTGGCTGCACTTCGGCCTCACCTCCACCGATGTCGTCGACACCGCACAAGCCCTCGCCTTCGTCGAAGCGTCCGCAATGATCCGCTCTGGAATCGAGCGGCTTCTGGATGTCTTGCAGAAACGCGCAGTCGAGTTTCAGCACACCCCCTGCATCGGCCGCACCCACGGCGTCCACGCCGAACCCACCACCTTCGGCCTCAAGCTGCTCGTCTGGTTTTCCGAGATGCAGCGCAACCTGCGCCGCTTCGACGCCGCGGCCGAAGACCTTCGCGTGGGCAAAATCTCCGGCGCCGTCGGCAGCTTCGGCCATCTTTCGCCCGCGCACGAGGAAGCCATCTGCGCCGAACTCGGTCTGCGCCCCGCCGAAGTCTCCACGCAAGTCCTGCAGCGCGACCGCCACGCGGCGTACATTGCCACGCTGGCCGTGTTGTGTTCCACGCTGGACAAAATCGCCACCGAGATCCGCCACCTCCAGCGCACCGAAGTCCGCGAAGCCGAAGAGTTCTTCTCGCCCAAACAAAAGGGTTCGAGCGCGATGCCGCACAAGCGCAACCCCATCACCTGCGAGCAGATCTCCGGCCTCGCCCGCGTCGTCCGCGGCAACGCGCAAGCGGCGCTCGAAAACGTCGCTCTCTGGCACGAGCGCGACATCTCGCACTCCTCCGCCGAGCGCGTCATCCTGCCCGACACGACCATCCTCGCCGACTACCTGCTCGACAAAACGGCCACGCTCATCGAGAAGCTGCTCGTCTATCCGGCGCGCATGTTGAAGAACATGGAACTCACCGGCGGCCTGATCTACTCCGGCCAACTGCTGCTCGAACTCGCCAGCGCTGGCATGACCCGCGAAGACGCCTACCGTCTGGTGCAGTCGGACGCCATGAACGCCTGGCAAAACGACCTCAACTTCCGCGACCTCATCTCCACCGACCCCGCAATCACCAAGTTGCTCCCACCGGAAAAACTTGCTCAGGCGTTCGACTACCATCGCCAACTCAGGAACGTGGACGCAATTTTTTCTCGCGTTCTGGCCAAATCGTAGGTAGGATTCCGTCTAGCCCATGCTAGCCCAAATACCCACGACCCTAACCGCTGCCCATGACATCAGACCGATTCTGCTGGCCGGCTGTTTCGGGCTCGCCGGAACGCTGATTCCCATTTTTATCTCTTGGTCCAAAGAGCGCGATGTCGTTTCGCAGCGGTCCAGGCAACTGGACGAAGCGATCAGACGCGTCCAATTCTGGGACCAATGGCTCAAACTCTCAACCGTTATCGGCGACCCCGCCGACGACATCGCGCGCCAACGCGTGCAACATGAACTCGAAATGCTTTGCCAGCTTCTTGGCGGTGCCTCGGCGCAGCTTCACTCCGAGCAAGTCGTGCTTCAGGACAACACCACCGCCTTCCAAACCAAGCTCAAGAACATGTCTTTTATTCGGCGGCTTTTACTCCTCTACAAACCCGCCCGAAACATTGCCTGGATTCCACGTGTTTTCTTTTTCTTTTTCATCGCGATGGCTTCTTTGGTCTCTCTCGTGGCTTTTGAGAAAACGTCCAACCTCTATGTCGCGATATTCATGCTGCTGATCGCATCCCTCTTCCGTTGGCTCTCTCTCTGGATCGAGAGACCGCGCAAAGAGACGTCGAACGTCAGACAATCCGTCGCACAGTTGCGAACATAGGTGCGGAGACGTTTCCTGACCGACAATCTCATCCAGATCGCCGACGCCGCGCTGGCCGACTCCTACGCCCGCGCTGGCCAATGGATGGCCTGCAAACCGGGTTGCCACCCATGCTGCATCGGCGTCTTCCCCATCACATCGCTCGACGCGGCACGTCTCCGCGAAGCCCTCGCAACCGCCGATCCCATCACAGCCGAGTACATCCGCCGTCGCGCTTCGGAAACCCGCGCCCGCCTCAGCCGCGACTTCCCCGGCGACTCCCGAACCGGGGAACTCTTCACCGAACCACACCATGAAGCGGCCTTCGACGACTTCGCCAACGACGAACCCTGTCCGGTCCTCGATTCCATCACTGGCACCTGCGACCTCTACGCCGCGCGCCCCATTCCTTGCCGCACATTCGGCCCGCCGATGCCCAACGCCGAAGGCGGCCTCGCCGTGTGCGAACTGTGCTTTGTGGGCGCGCCCGAAACCGAAGTCGCGCGCTGCGCGGTCGATGCCCAATTCCTCGATGTCGAAACCGAAGCCGTTGCAACGCACGAAGTCCTTACCGGCGCACGCGGACTCACCCTGATCGCCTTCGCCCTCTCCGGCGAATGAAGCCTACTGATGAGCGTTCAGCACCGCCGCAGTCAAAGCGGCGAAGCTCGTCTTCACTGCCCCGGCTGGCGCAGGCGAATCCTCTTCCAGCGTCACAGGCTCGCTGGCCACTTGCATACCGCGCAACGCCAGTACTGGAGCGTCTTTCGGCATCTTGAAGCGGCCATGATGCTCATAGGCCACGAACATCAAGGCGCTCGCCGGCGGCAATACGATCGCAATCGGCAACGCATAGCGCGGGCAGGTCAACAGGCATTCCGTAACGCCTTTCACCTTGCGGCTGCGCTCCAGGCTTCCCGGAACCTGCGGTACGACAAACGTCTCCAGCCCAACCTCTGGATGCTTCGCGCCGTACCGGGTCAGAGCGTGGGCAACATGTTTCGGCGTCGTGATTCCCAGGTCGGCGAGCAGGTTCCTTTTCACCGCCCGCGGATAGAAACGGTTGATCGTGACCCGCGCAAAATCGGCGCAGTTGCGAAACGCGCCGTTGTACCGCTGCGTATTCTTGCGGTCGTTGAACATGGCGATAAATCCCGCGTCCTGCTCCGCCGTCGTCTTCACCTGGAAGACATACAGCGTACGGTCATAGGCCGCGCCCGCCAACTGCACCCAGTCGCCCTCCGGAGCGCGGCCATCCGCGCGGTCCGGCGCAATCCCCAGCAGGTGCTTGCGG
>JALYTE010000195.1 GCA_030854435.1 Acidobacteriota bacterium
CGGACCCTACTCTTGATCAGAGGTTTCCTAGCGGTGCTTGCCCAATGGCCCTTGATAGAGCTCCGGGTTGCTGAAGTGGACGAAGCCGGTGACCTTGCCGGAGGCGTCGCGCTGAAACGTGAACTCCTCGGCTTCGCTGCCGTCTTTGCGGACGCGGCGGAAAATGTCGCCGCCTTTGGGTTTGAGGAACGTCATCGCGTTGGCCGGGTCCGCGCTCGGCAGCGACAGATGCACCAGCCCCCCGGCCCACGGCAGGACCACCGATTCCGACGCCCAGGGCTGGCCTGAGTAGCGGCCCACATAGTCCTCCAGGTTCACGCCACTGGCGGGTTCCGGCGTCTTGAACTTATAGCCCTTGCGCTTGTCCAGGATGGCAAACACGTTTCTGGCGAAGGGTCCTGGCCCCTCCGCGCCCGTGTCCAACACAATCACGGCCGTTTGGTCGTCGTTGCGCATCGAAAGCGTCGTGTGGTAGCCGGGACAATCTCCTCCATGCCCGACGTAGGTGTGGTCGTCGCGTTCACCGACGGCAAACCCCAGACCCCAACTCGTCTTCCAGTCCGGATCCATGAACTGTACTCGCTGCATCTCGCGCAGTGTCGGCGCTTTCAACACGTCGGCATGGCCTGTCCGCAGCAGCCGGAACTGCCAGGACGCGAACTTGCCCAGGTCCTCGACCGTCGACGTGTACCCCGCCGCCGGGGTCACGCCGCGGGTGTTGAACGGCTTCAGCACATCGCGCGTGCCGTCCCGCTTCAGGGCGCCGTAGCCAACGGCCAAGCGCTTGCCGTACAGGTCCATCGGCATGTACGTCCGCGTATCGTTCAACCCCAGCGGCGTCAGGACGTGGGTCTGCGCGTAGGTCGCGTACGGCTCGTGGGACACCGCCTCCACCGTTTCGCCGACCAGCGTCAATCCCAGGTTGCTGTACTGGAAGTAGCGTCCCGCCGGATACAGCGCGGTCTGGCCCGCGATCTTTGCGCGAATCGTTTCTTCGGTCGGAAACGGATAGTCCGGCACGGTCCAATAGCCCACGTCGGCCGCCTCGCGTGGAATGCCGGAGGAGTGAGTCATCAATCCGCGCAGCGTCACCGGCCCGCTGTCCTCGGCGGGGTGCATCGTCGCCCACGGCAGGTACGTGGTGATGGGCACGTCGAGGCTCACCTTGCCCTGCTCGTAAAGCTGCATCAGCGAAATCGATGTGAACAGCTTGGAGATGGAGCAGATCGAGTAGATGGTTTGGGGGGTGGCAGGGACGCTATGCGCTGCATCGATCGTCCCGTAACCGGCCGACCACACCAGGTCGTCTCCGACGACGACGCCGGCTGAAATGGCTGGAATATGTTGATACGCCTGCACGCCGTCCAGCCACACGTCGGCCACGCGCAACGCTTCGGCGCGCGCCGCCGTCTCTTTCGGCGCCTGGGCGTGCAGGGCCACGGTGAAGAACGAGGCGAGAAGAAAGGCGGACAATCGCAAGGTTGGAATGGGAGACTCCTGCACGGCAAGGATGTGTTATTGCAGTATAGCCAGAGTCCTCAGGATGGAGTGGGTGTTCCGGTACACTCATGACGACAAGACCGAGCGACAGCAGATTCCTTGCAGGAATGACAGAAAGAAAGGCAAGAGCAAAAATCGAAAGACGGCCCGAAAATAATGAATGCCGCCCGAAGGCGGCATTCGACTACCCGGAGCACATATCGAACTGAGCGAACTCAGGCGACAGGGGTTCATCCGCGTGTACTTCACCAGCATAACACACGCAAATGCGTGTCAAGTACTACTCATGAAGGATCGACAGGAAGCAAGGCGATGCCAGGATTTGAATACAGCATGGCAAACGTGCAGGAGCTGCAACGAACGGCTACGGCCGTACCGCAACTTCGCGGGCGGAGATGTAGAGCGCGGGATCCGGCTGTACGAGCACAATCTTGTGCTAGCCGAGAGCCTCTACGGCATTCTGCAAGGGCTTGAAGTCGTCCTTCGGAACTCGATCCATGCGCGGCTAGCGCAGGGTCTCGAAATGCCGGCTTGGTACGACCTGCTCTTTCTACAGCCGGAGCAGGCGGCGATGCTCAAGAGGGCCAAGCAGGCTCTCGACCGGGAAGGCAAACCGCTCGATCCTGGCCGGGTGGTGGCGGAGCTTGCCTTTGGCTTCTGGGCGGGGTTGACCAGCGCGAAGTATGAGACTATATGGCGCGATCACCTGGTCAAGATTATTGCGCGCCGTCCGCTGCAACGCGTCCAACTCCATGACCGCCTCAACAGTATTCGCAAGCTACGCAATCGCGTGGCGCACCACGAACCCATTCTGTTCAGTGGGCGACTTCCGGCTTATGTGAACCAAATATTCGACACGATCTCGTGGATGAGCCCGACGACCGCGCGGTGGGTGCGGACTAACAGTTCGTTCGACGAGCGGTTTACGGCCTATCGCGCCACTTTTCCGACGCTCGGCGATGGGTGGCGGCGATGAGTACGACCGAGTTGGCGCGGGCTTCGGGAGACACCGTTCGTCCAGAGCGGCTCGGGTCGGAGGCGCTCGATCCGCGGCTGGCGGAGCTTAAGCGGATGGTGATGGACTCCATGGTGGCGGCGCACTCGAAACGCAACTATGCGAAGGCGTTGGACGATTTGTTTGAGTTTCTGGCGGGGCGGCCGTTCACGCGCGCGGCGTTGATGGAATGGCGTGGGACGATGGGGGCGTTGTCGGCTTCGACCGTGAACGTGCGGCTGGCGGCGATGCGGAAGTTGGTGACCGAGGCGCGGCGCAATGGCATGATCGGCGTGGAAGAGGCCGCGAACTTGACCGAGATTCCGAATATTCGGCAGCAGGGCGTGCGACTGGGCAATTGGCTGACCCGGGAGCAGGTGAGGGAACTGTTGGCGGTGCCGGACCGGAAGACTCTGAAGGGCAAGCGGGATTATGCCATTCTGGCGATGTTGGTGGGGTGTGGGTTGCGGCGGCAGGAGTTGGCGGAACTCGATGTGGAGACGATGCAGATGCGGGAAGGGCGGTGGGTGCTGGCCGATTTGCGCGGCAAGGGCGGGCGGATTCGGACGGTGGCCGTGCCGGAGTGGGTGAAGCAGACGGTGGATGAATGGATGACGGGGGCCGGGGTTTCGGACGGGCGGCTGTTGCGGAAGGTGATCAAGGGTGGGAAGGTGAGTGGTGAGACGCTGACCGATTGGACAGTGTGGTCGGTGGTGGAGCGGTCGGCGAAGAAGATTGGGATTGCGCGGTTTGGGGCGCACGACCTGCGCCGGACGTGCGCGAAGCTGTGCCGCAAGAACGGCGGCGACCTGGAGCAGATTAAGTTCTTGCTGGGGCACTCGTCGATTCAGACGACGGAACGGTATCTGGGGTCGGAACAGGAGATTGCGGTGGCGGTGAACGATGGGATGGGGTTTTGAGGGACGCCCGGCGCGGCCCGGTGTAAAATCTCCATGTACGGTAGTCTTCCGTACATGGAGATTGCAAATGGCACTTGTGACGCGAACCCAACGGACGGAGGCCCGTCTGCTTCCACAACAAAAGAAGCGTATCGAGCGGGCGGCGAGCATCAAGGGGGTGTCGCTATCCGACTTCATGGTGCAGAATGCGGATGAGGCGGCGATTCGCACCATTGAGCAGCACGAGAGTTGGAGGCTGGGAGGGCGGGACCGGGACTTGTTTGTGAAAACCCTGCTCAATCCTCCTGAGCCGAGCGTGAGGCTTAAATCTGCCGCGCAGCGCTTTCTTAAGCGGACGCGCGGAGAATGACCGGGCCGGAAGTCGAGTACCGTATCGAGCCGCTGCGGGCGCAGCACGACCGGGCAAACTTTTCCTGTGGCGTTGCGGCACTGGACACATATATTCAGCGCCAGGCGCGACAGGATGTGGAACGCAAGCTGGCCGCAGTCTTCGTCCTGACTTCGGGCAGCAAAGACATCGCCGGCTTCTATACGCTTTCGGCGCACTCCATTCTGGCGGTCGATCTGCCCGAAAGCCATTCTCGGAAGCTGCCGCGCTTTCCTTTGCCAGTAACTCTTCTGGGCCGCATGGCTGTCAGCCAAAGCTTGCAGGGGCGAGGCTGGGGAGAGTTTCTGTTGATGCACGCGCTGGAACGCGCGTGGATTGGAACGCGGGCCGTGGCGTCGTGGGCGGTTGTGGTCGATGCCAAGGCGGGGGCGCGGGACTTCTATCTGAAGCATGACTTTATTGCGTTGCCGTCGCAGCCGGAGAGATTGTTTCTGCCGATGGCGGCGATTGAGAATTTGTTCGCAACCCCACCCATCGCGATAGGGCCGCGATGAATGGGGCACCCGGCTTTAGGTTCGGTCTTCATCGCCTAGCCGCGTCATATGTGTCAGATCAAACTCGCAAACAAATCGATTCTCTTGAAAGCCGCCTCATGCAATTGTGAGAGAACGGAGACCACAAACTGGTCTTTTCTTTTTCCGATTTGGGAAAACGCTACTTGAGGAGAAACTATGGCATCCTGATTGACTGTTCTCTGGGCCAGGGCGAGTTCGGCAACGGTAAGAGCTTCACCTTGGCTGTGCTTAGTAACAGCACGGACGGCTTCAATGGCGATGCCGGGTTGAATAACGAGGTTAGCGCAGGAAACAACGATTGCAAGTTCCCGATGCTTATCGAATCGGTCCATATCGTGGATGATGCACAGGGGATCGTTTTCCGGGTCGCTGCCGCTCTTGTATGGCTGCATATCTCGAATGAGAGAAATAACCGTTGGCCTCGCAATTCCCTTAATTTTTCTCTCAAATCTGCGGATTTTGTCTTTCGAGACTGGGTCTTCCCGAAAAACGGGAAACTCTATGACGTTTTCAGCTTCAATCCTGTATTGAGAGCTGGAAAAGTGCCAAGCGATATGATCAAAACACGATCTCAGGTGGTGGACAATCTCTCCGCTCAGGACACTGAAACGTTTGGGGATGACGATGTCCCGGAAGTAATGTACCGCCTCTTGCCATTCCTCAGAATCCACATTTGGGAGAATCGGATACTTGCTGTTTTTGAAAAAGGCG
>JALYTE010000202.1 GCA_030854435.1 Acidobacteriota bacterium
GACTATGCCCGGCAGGTCGAGGCACGTCTGGCAGCGGCCGGGTTGCGGGTCGAACTCGACGGCTCGAACTCCAAGATGCAGGGCAAAATCCGCGACTTCGGTGTGCAGAAGATTCCCTTCATTCTGATCATGGGCGACAAGGAATCGGCCACCGACGCCGTTAGCGTCCGCGTCCGCGGCCAAGACCCAGGTGCGGGCGATCAAGGCTCCGTCAGCATCGACGAATTCATCGCCCGCGCGAAGAAATTGATCGAAACCCACTCGATGGAGCTCTAGCTCCCTGTCCTTTGAACCTATCCCGCTGTCATCTCGACTAAACCGCCTTACCCCTGTCATCTCGACCGGAGCGCAGCGCAGTGGAGAGATCGCAGCATTTCTGCTTCAACGACTACCCCAGCGTCTCCATCAGTTTGTTGACGGTGCGGTTGAGGTCCTTGTCGTTGCGGCGCTGCTCGTCGATCTTGGAGATCGAGTGCATCACGGTGGTGTGGTGCTTGCCACCGAACTGCCGTCCGATTTCGGGCAGCGACGCCTCGGTCATCTGCTTGGCGAGGTACATCGCGATCTGACGCGGAACGACGATCTGGCGCGCGTTGTTCTTCTGCTTCAACTCCCCAACCCGCATTCCGAATTGTTCCGCGACCGCCCGTTGAATCGCTTCGATCGTAATCTTGCGCACCTGTATATCTATAAATTGTTTCAGGCATTGTTGCGCGGTGGGCAGCGTAATTTCGATGCCGTGCATGGAGCACCACGCGATCAGCCGCACCAGCGCGCCTTCGAGTTCGCGCACGTTGGTGCGCACATTGCCCGCGATAAACAGGGCCACGTCGGTGGGTAGCGTGGTCTGCTCAAGCTCCGCCTTGCGTTGCAGAATGGCGACTTTGGTCTCAAGGTCGGGCGGTTGGATGTCCACCACCAGGCCCCACTCGAAGCGCGAGCGCAGGCGGTCTTCAAAGCCGGTGAGTTCCTTGGGCGAGCGATCGGAGGCGATCACGATCTGCTTCGAGCTTTCGTGCAGCGCGTTGAAGGTGTGGAAGAACTCCTCCTGGGTGCGCTCCTTGCCGGCCAAAAACTGGATGTCGTCGATCAGCAACACGTCCACGTAGCGGTACTTGTCGCGGAAGCTTTGCATCTTGTCGTAGCGCACGGAGTTGATCATCTCGTTGGTGAACTTTTCGCCGGAGACATAGCTGATCGAAGTGTGCGGCTGGCGGAACTTCACCATGTGCCCGATGGCGTGCATGAGGTGGGTCTTGCCCATGCCGACGCCGCCATAGACGAACAGCGGGTTGTAGGCTTTCGACGGCCGCTCGGCGACGGCAGACGACGCCGCGTGCGCGAACTGGTTGCCGGAGCCGATCACGAACGTGTCGAACTGATAGCGCGGGTTGAGCTGCGACGCCGAGGTCCAGTCGAAACGCGACTGCTCGGGGCCGATGCCCGCGATAGATTGCCGCCCGTTGCGCGGCGCGTTGGGGCTGTGGGTAGGCTGTGGAGCGAAGCCTCCATCCTCGCGCACCGCGCGCGCCGGGTCGGGCACGGGCGGCTCAAAGATGACGGCGTCGATGTCCAGGCCGAGGTTGTCGATGGCCTCCTGAATCAAGTCGCCGTAGCGGTCGCCGACGTGCGAAAAGTCGGGCGACGGGATGCGCACATACATCGTTTTTTCGGAGATGTGCGAGAAGCGCGTGGGTTTCAACCATGTTTCAAAGCTCTGCCGGTTGATCTTCTTTTCGAGCGCACCCAGAATGCGTACCCACTGGTTCAAAACGGCGGTCGAGACCGGGACAAATGACATGCTTTATCTTCCTTAGATTCGATAGGTTCCAAATTCCACAAGACGTGCGCTGAGACCACACTTCGGGCCGGGGGCAGTGCAAAAAGAACGCAAAGAGGCTCCAGTCCCCCATGACAGTGCGTCGCGGAGAAGAGTGATACCTGTTGCTATGGATCTTCGGATGTAGAACGCGGCCCGAAGAAAATTGGATCAGGGTGATGCGGCCCAACTGTGGAGCAACTCGCGATGCGTTTTCGCCGCATCACGGAACGGAACTGATACTAGCACGCCAGAGGGTCGGTTTTTGCAAGACAAAAGACGCAATTGAATAAGATTTTTTTGTTGCACAACTCTTGGTGAAGAATTGAATTGAGGACGCCAGTCGCGTGCCGCTGCGCGTCCGAATATCTTCCCCGTCGCGAATTTCGTTGCTCGTTTTCCACCGCTCGCGTATACTCAGGAGTTGCAGCCGTTCCACGATTTCATTCAACAGGAAACACTCTCATGCCGAAGCGCACATTCCAACCCAACCGCCGCCGCCGCTCCAAAGTCCACGGCTTTCTGGTCCGCATGGCCTCCAAAGCCGGGGCCGCCGTTTTGAGCCGCCGCCGCGCCAAGGGCCGTCACAAGATCGCCGTCTCCGCGGGCTTCCGCGACTAACGCAGTAGCTTCTTATGCAAAACCTTCCGCTTTCATTGGAACTCGCGTGCAAGGCTCTCCCCGAGCTGTGGTCGCCGCGAGTGGTGGGGCAAGTCAACGATCAATTTGTGAAGGTAGCGCGTGCCCAGGGCGAGTTCCCATGGCACACACATGACCTCGAAGATGAGCTCTTCCTGGTGCTACGCGGATGTCTGCGCATCGGTCGTTCGGAAGCGGACGGAGGCTCGGTAGATGTGCATCCAGGAGAGATGTTCATTGTTCCGCGCGGGATTCGGCATAAAACATCGGCTGTTGAAGAGACATGGCTTGTGCTGATTGAAACGGTGACAACGGAGCACACAGGTGGCCAACAGACGCCGCTGACGCGCAGCATCGCGGAGCAAATGCAGTAGCCTTCGAGGCTCCGATGAGCGCACCTTCAAAGTCATACCGTCTTCGCAAACATGCCGACTACCAGCTCGTCTACAAGCGCGGGCGCAAGCAACATGCGAAGAACATCGCCTACTTCTACGCGGTGCGCCCTGCGGACCGCCGCAGCGATACCGAAGGCGCGCGCGTTGGTCTCACTGTTCCCAAGGCGTTGGGAAAAGCCGTGGACCGCAACCGCATCAAGCGGCGTTTGCGCGAGGCGGTGCGGCGCAACCTGGAGCTGTTGTCCGCGTCGCTCTCAACGCCGATCGACATTGTGCTGCATCCGCGGCGGACCGTGATGGAGATGGAGTTCGCCGCGCTCGAGCGCGAAGTGGGCGTCATTTTTCGCGCCGTGCAGAAGGCCAGCGAGTTGGCGGAGCGGCGAGTCGGCAAGATAACGAATGAGCTTCCGCGGGGCACTCAAGCGTGAGCGTCGTTGAGCGGCTCTACGTCGTCTACAAGCGCGTGCTCTCGCCTGCGCTGCATGGCTGGGGCTTCACGCAGTGCAAATATCTTCCGACGTGCAGCGAGTATGCCTACGTTGCCGTGTCGCGCCACGGCTGGCTGCGCGGCGGCTGGCTGGCGCTGCGGAGGATTCTTCGCTGCCATCCCTTTGCGAAGGGTGGGCTGGATCCAGTGCCCTAGAACCTGTTCGCGATCTCTCTTGGTCCTCCTCTAAAGCTGTCGTCTCCAAGCCTCAACAGTGATCGTGAATGCGCTCTAAACACCCGCACCAGTTATCATGAATGGGAGTATGCCCAGCAACCCGATACGCTGGACGCGAAAGAGCAGGAACCCCTTTGGCAGAGTTCAAGAATCCCAATCAAGCTGGCGGCGGCGGCGCGCAAGACAACCGCTCGCTGCTGGTGATGTTGGTCGTAATGTCCGGCCTGTTTTTCGGCGTGCGTTGGTACCAGGCCAAACACAATCCGCAGACGGCGTCGCCTTCCGCCCCAGTGGCGCAGCAAGCTGCTCCGGTAGCGGCGACGGGCCTCGGAGGCGTGCCCGCATCTCCGACAGCTCCAATCGCCGTCGCTGCGACGCACAAGCCCGGAGCTCCCGCCACTACCGCACAGACCGTTCAGGCGACCGCCGAATCGACGACCGTCGTCGAGAACGAGCTCTACCGCATCACGTTTTCCAACCGCGGCGGGCAGGCGACTTCGTGGATCCTGAAAAAGTATCGCGACAACCAGGGCCAGCCCCTCGACCTGGTCCACGATGGCGCGGCCCGGCTGTTCGGCTATCCGCTCTCGCTCTATACGTATGACCCCGCCTTGACGCAGGGCCTCGCGCAAGCGCTCTATGTGCCTTCTTCGACGGGCACTTTGCAGGCGCCGGGAAGCCTGAGTTTCGACTTCTCCTCGGGCAACATCGCCGTCCACAAGACGTTCACCTTCGACTCGACTTACACCATTCATGCGGACACGGTCGTGCTGCGCGACGGTGTTCCGGTCCGCGCGCTGCTGGCCTGGCCCTCCGGCCTGGGCGATGCGGAGAACCTGCAAGCCTACGCCGGAGCGCTGATCGACGCCTCGCAAAACGGCAAGGACACTCATGAATCCTTCAAGAAGGTTTCAAACGGCAACACACTCAACGGTCCGTTCGACTGGGTAGGTGTCAGCGACCAGTATTTCGCTGCAATCTTTCTTCCCGACGCGCCGCAGGCAGTGACCGTCGCGACGCTGCACAACCAGATCGACGTGAACAAAGCGCAACGCACCAATGGTGTCGGCCCGGGCGTTCCCGCCAAAGACACCAAACCGGTGCTCGTGCCCGTGCTGGGCGCGGCTTTGGGCGACGTGTCCGGCCACACGCAGACGCGGGTTTTTGTTGGACCGAAGGCGCTCAATGTGCTCGGCGCGATTCGGTCGACGACCGGCGATACGCTGAAGCCGCTGGTGGACTTTGGCTTCTTTGGAGTCATCGGCAAACCGCTGTTCCTGGTATTGCGTTGGATCCACGACGCCATCGCTCCGGCCGCCGCCATGGCGCTGAGTGTACGCGATCGATCCTGGGGCTGGGCCATCATTCTGCTGACGGTGCTCATCAACGTGGTGCTATTGCCGCTGCGGTTTCAGAGTATGAGATCGGCGCTGAAGATGCAGCGCATCCAGCCGGGCGTCGAGGCCATCAAGGCGAAGTACGGAAAACCTAAAGCGACCGATCCAAAATCTGCGGAGATGAACGCCGAGGTGATGGCGTATCAGAAGTCTCAGGGCGTCAGTATGTTCGGCGGCTGCATTCCGTCATTGGTCCAGTTGCCGCTGCTGTATGCGTTCTTCACCATGCTGACCAGGGTGGTGGAGCTGCGGCAGGCGCACTTTTTCTGGCTACCCGACCTTTCGGCCGCCGACCCGTACTACATTCTTCCGATCGTGATGGTGGTGTCGTCGTTCCTGGTGCAGTACTACACGCCGTCGCCGGGAGTGGACCCGCAGCAGCAGAAAATGATGGCGTACATGATGCCGCTGTTCTCAGGCTGGATCTGCTTGAAATATGCTTCCGGTCTCGCGCTCTATTGGGTGGTCGGCAACTTCATCATGATCGCGCAGCAGGCGGTGATGAACCGCACGGCGCTGGGCCGCGAGATGCGGGAGATCGCCCTCAAGCGGGCCAAGCTCAAAGCCGCATCGAAAGCGGGCGCTCCCAAGACCATTCAGGCGCGGCGTTGACTTTCAATACAATGGATTTGAGGAAGTCATCAAAATGGACCTCGCGTTGTCCGCGGAAAAAATCGCTTCGCTGATGAAGCTGCTGACCACCACCGGCGGTCTGCGCCTCAAGTTTCGCATTACCGCGGGCGCGGGCGCGGCGGACCCCGACAGCTTCGAGCGGCGCGACATCTACGTCGAGTGCAAAGGCCCGGACGCCGACCTGCTGACCGAACGCGACGGTGAGGTACTACGCGCACTGGAGCACATCGCGGCCAAGATTCTCGCGCTGGAGTCGGAAGACCACGACCGCGTATCGTTCGACGCCGATGGCTTCAAAGCCGAGCGTGCAGGCGCGCTCCGGGACACCGCGAACGATGCGATCGCTACAGTTGAAGACACAGACGAGCCGTTCGCGTTCTCGCCCATGTCCTCGCGCGAGCGCCGCATGTTGCACATGTTCCTCGTCGATTCAGGTCTGCAAACGGCCAGTTCCGGCGAAGGCCCGCGGAGGCATGTGGTTTTGTATCCCAAGGGTTATCGCATCCCGGTGGAGCGACCGAGCTACGAGCGGGGTCGCGGAGAGCGGGGTCGCGGGCCTCGTCGCGACGGTGGGCGGGGACGGTACTGAGCACTATACCCTGAGTCAAGGCCGTCATTGACCCCTGTTGTCATCTCGATCGAAGCATAACGTTTTATGTCATGCGCAGTGGAGAGATCGCAGCATTGTTTCTGGCCTTCCCGCTATGCCAGCAACACAATCTTCCCCACGCCGCCTTTCTCCAACGCCGCGTGCGCTTCGGCCGCGTCAGCAAGCGGCATCATGCGGTCGATAGGCAGCGCGAGCTTGCCATCGCGCACCGCCTCGGCATAGCGAACGATGGTTGCGGCTTCAGGATGGGCCATGATCGCGTTTACCTGCACTGTGGGATGGAGTGCGGCGTCTTTGGGCGGCCCGAGCACGCTGCCGAACGCTCCGCCCTGCTTGACCTTCGCCAACAGCTTTGAGGCGATGTCTCCACCGACAGTGTCGGCGACGGCGTCGACGAGGCCGAGACGGGCCAGCGCTGCGTCGTCGTCGAGCGCAATGGTTTCGACGACTCCGGGAAGCGCTTTGGCCTCTTCCATCTGCCTCTTCCGCACTCCGGCGATGACCTTCACGCCAGCTTCTTTGGCCGCGAACACCGCACAACGCCCCACGCTGCCGAGCGCCCCCGTGATGACCACAGTTTGGCCGGCCTCCACCTTCGCCGCAAGATGGATGAGCTGATCGCCAGTCAGCGCGACCAGCGGAATCGCGCCAGCGACGGTCATCTCCAGACCTTCGGGAATCTTCGCAAGGTCGCTGGCCTTCACGACGCAGAGTTCGGCGTAGGTATGCCAGGCCAGCGCCATCACGCGGTCACCCGCCTCGAAGCCAGTCACGCCTTCGCCCACTTCGCGCACCACTCCGGCCACGTCGCGGCCCAGCACTCCGGGAAACTCGACGGCGAAGCGGTCCTTCGCGACGCCGCTGCGCATCTTCATATCGATAGGGTTGATGCTCACGGCGGAGACGCGCACTAGCACCTCGCCTTCAGCGGGTTTTGGGTCGGGGAAGTCTTCATACTTCAGGCTCGACGGCGGACCATATTCATGTAGAACGACAGCCTTCATCGCGCACCTCGCAAAGTGTGAGATGCTCCGACTTATGTCGGAGGCTCTGCGATCCACTCTCGCCAGCCATCGCCTTCGACCAGTCGTTTGATAAGAGCGAAACGTCGCCACGCGAACTTGCGCATGTGGGCGCAATCAGGAGTGTGGCAACGAGCCTGCCCAGCGGGCCAAAGGGCAGCGAGAAGTGGATGCGGTCTTCAAGTTCCGTCGCCTCGCCAAGTTCGCGAAACAGATGTTCGTGGTCAAAGGCCGCGAAATGTCCGCGTTCCTGCGAGTCGTCAAAAAATGCCATGCGTTGTCCATCGGCCGAGTGCGGCGGCTCGAAGGCTGTGATGAGGGTGTGATGTTCGGTGAGCAGCCCAAACTTCCAACCGCGCCAGCAGCGATCTATCGGGGCACGGATGGTGATGGATTCATGAACTATATGCGGTGAACTCATGGCTTGCGAGCGCTCAAGTGACCCTGCGCGGCATATTTCAGGATGTCCTTGTCGCGCGTGATCAGCGTCAAACCGTGTTCGCGTGCAGTGGCCACCAGCAATCGGTCAGAAGGATCGCGGTGAATGTTTCCCGGAAGGCGAGTGGATTCGATCAGGACTTGGTTGCTAAGGGCAAGAAGCTGAAGTCCGCCGTCGCGGGTAGCGTCGCTGACGAAGCGGTCGACGGTTGTCGCCAGATCGAGGTCGCCGTCGGCCACAAGCCGCGCCAACTCCAGAACTGATATCGCAGAAAGATACAGCTTGGAGGCACGCTGCGCGTCGAGAAACTCATCGCGAACGCGCGCGCCAAGCTGGCTCGCATCGCCGTTCTGGAACCAAATCCAATAGTGGGTGTCGAGGAGGAGGCCTTTCACTTCGCTTTCTTCCGCTTGTTGGCCTTCTTCCATTTGGGGCCGGGATCGCCCCAATCCATTGGAGCCATTATGTCGCCCAATATTTTCACGTTTGGAGAACGGCCCCAAAGAGGAACGAAGCTCTCCTCCGTTGCTTCGGGCGGGACAGCCCTCATGACAGGCTTGCCGCGTTTGGTCACGATCAGGGTCAGCTTCCTCTCATGGACATCATCCATAAGCTGCAGACACTTGGCCTTGAACTCGGCAGCGGAGATGGTGCGAATCTCGGGCTGGGTAGAGGTGTCCATGACCATAGTCTATGACCATGGTCATGTTAGCGCAAGAGGCCTATTTTGCCAGGTACTTCTCCGGGATCGCGGAGCCGGGACGCTCCGAGTCCCACAAAATCTGCACCACCCAATAGCGATTGCCGTCCTTGATCAGCGAAATGCTGTTGATGCCGCGTGCAAACGGCTGCGGATCCGTAAAACTGTGACGGCTTTCGTATGTGCTCCAGACATGCGCGATGTTGCCAAATGCCTCTACGCGGTTGGCGATACCACGTTCGGCAAATCCCTGGGTCAGCATGGTGGGCGAGCTGCGCGCAATGTAGTCCTCGACGGTGTAGGGCGCGATGTCGTTGTGCGGCGGCGACGCGGCGGGGTCGGTCGAGGGACGAGGGACTCGCACCGGCACCAGGCGCGCGTCCGGCACGAACAGCGAACGGAAGCGGTCCCAGTCGCGCGGCTTGCCTGCCGGACGCGAGATGACATCGTAGACCGCCGCCGTGATCGCCTCGATACTCTTGACGTCCTCGGGCTTGGCGACAGGCCAACCGGGATGTGAGGCGATCGATCCGGGCACGGGCCTAGGTGCAGCGGAGACGGGCGGCTCCGAAGCAGGTGGATTCTGGGCCGGCATGGCAGAGGGGAACGCGATAAACGCCAGGAGGGAAATCATTATTCGCGGCATGGATATCATGGCCTCCAGAAACGAGGAGATTTTCATTGGCAAAGAATGCTAGCAGAGAAGCGTCTGCGCGCGGCAAGAGTTCGAGTTTTCCTTCGGCCTACGAATCCTTGTTGATAAACTGGCCTGCGCAACCCCCGCTATCTACGCGGTATCGGACGCATTGCGCACATCGCGAACGACCCTTGCGGACCCTGCCTTCGTGCTCCATGTTGAGAAGTGGGATAAGCAAGGCCCCTTGAAGAACCGCTGCACCCGAGTTGCGCGGTATGCTTTTTCGGCGAGACGTGTTTTCTAAGACAGGAACACCGCTCCAACCCGCGCCTGTACCCGTCAAGTCCGCGAAATCCACCTTTGCACCGCGAACGACTGTTACTACGAGTACTTTCTTCTCTTTTATATAGTTTCTTAGAAGCCCTTCGCACCCTCGAACCCCAGTCAGCCGTTGCTCAAATTGAGCAACGCCTCTACCCACACAAACGACCGCGATATTCACAACCCTCAAAGTTGGCAGAAACAGGCTTCGACACCCTAGAATCGAAACACCTGCGCGAGCGCAACTTCAATTCAACCCAATCCGCGCAAAGCAGCACTCAGAGGGAGACCGAACCTTGTCCAACGCATCGACGACAACCGAAGCCGCAACGCCCAGCGGCAATCTCGAAATCACGGTATCGCGCGCAGAATTGTTGCGCGAACTCACCGCGGCGCAGTCGGTCGTCGAGCGCAAGACGACCATCCCGATCCTGTCGAACTTTCTTTTTGAAGCGCATGACAACTCGCTGACCATCACGGCGACCGATCTCGACCAGAGCCTCAAGACAAGTTGCGCGGCCAAGGTGAAGAAGCCCGGGGCCTGCACCATCCCGGCACGCAAGCTGTACGACTACATCAAGCTGCTGCCCGAGGGAGATATTTCGCTCAAGCTGATGGACAACCACTGGGTGCAAATCCGCGCCGGTCGCTCGAACACCAAAATGGTCGGCATGGCGCGCGCGAATTTTCCGCAGGTGCCGGAGTTTCCAACCACTGGCGCATACAAAATCAATGCGTCTTCGCTGCGCAATATGATCGCGAAAACCATCTTCGCGATCTCCAACGAAGAGTCGCGCTACACGCTCAACGGCGCGCTGCTGGTGCTCAAGGCGGAGTCGATGGCGATGGTGGCCACCGACGGCCATCGCCTGGCCCACATCGAAAAGACCGGCGAGTTGCTGGAAGGAATCTCAGGCGAAAAGAAGACGCTGATTCCGCGCAAGGCTTTGGGCGAACTGGCTTCGCTGCTGACCTCATCCGACGCCGAGACGCTGGAGTTTGCCGACGACGAGCAGACGCTGTTCTTCCGTGTCGAAGGCCGCGTGCTCACCAGCCGCAAGCTCACCGGGCAGTTTCCCAACTACGAAGCCGTGCTGCCGCGCGACAACACAAAATTCGTCATCGTCCGCAGCGAAGACCTAATGAGTTCGCTACAGCGCGTGGCACAGTTCGCCGATGAGCGTTCTGGGGCCATCAAGATTCGCCTGGAGCAAAACGAACTGAAGCTCAGCGCGCAGTCCACAGACTCGGGCGAGTCCGAAGACATCATCGAAACGCCCTACAACTACGACCCGCTGGTGGTGGGTTTCAACTCCGCCTACCTCATCGACTTTCTGAAGGCGACCGGCGAAACGGGCGAGGTGCGGCTGGAGTTCAAAGACGCGCAGTCGGCCGGGCAGATGCGCCCCGAAGACGGCAATGAGGACGTGAAGTACCGCTACATCCTGATGCCGATGCGGATTTGAGCTCTGCATCGTTGGGTGCCCCATGTCTCGATTCTGAGACATCGTTCACTGCCTCAACTCCACCATCGTCGCCCCTTGTCCACCTTCGTTGTACGGCGGCTCAGCGACCGATGTCACATGCGGATGATTGCGGAGAAACTCCCGCAGCGTCCTTCTCAGTATCCCCATGCCGACCCCGTGAACCACGCGAATGCGCGGCAGCCCCGCAAGAAACGCTCGCTCGACAAAGCGCTCCACTTCATTCTCCGCTTCATCGGCGGTACGGCCAATCACGTTGATCTCGGAGGTCATGTACTCCGCGTCATCGGAGCCAGTCGCGGTTGAAACCGTGACGCCGCCGCGCTTGCGATCCGCTTGAACAGGCGTCTCAGCTTGAGCCGCCACTACTTCGACAATGTCCGCTCTTGCCACGCGCATCTTCATAGCACCCACCGTGACTTCAAATGTTTTCGCGTCGACCACGCGCACAACGCGACCTTCGCGCCCCAGAGATTTCACCCGCACCAGATCGCCTTGCTTCGGCTCACGCTGGCGATCCGTGAGAAGGGCAACATCGCCTCTATCCGCGCCAGTGTTATGCGCGACGACCGTGGATTGAAACTGCTCAGAAAACTCCCGCCGCAGCGTGGCGATGCGAAGCGCGGAACTGCGCGCAATCTTCTGCGCAACGGTCTTGTCGTCGATCGCTTTCACGGTATCGCGTAGTTGCGCTTCGAACTCCCCGATCAGCGCTTCGAGCTTTTCGCCGAGCTCGCGAGTGCGCGCCTTCTGCTCATTTCGCCCCTCGGTCTCCAGCCGCAGACGCTGCTTCGCAAGCTCCCGCTCTCGCTCGGCCAGCAGTGCGCGTTCAGTGCTAGCCGCCGTCAATTGCGCGTGCAGGTCGTCGAGGAAGCGCCCGATGTCCGCAGTCTGGGTGCTCATCTGCGCACGCGCATTGGCGACGATGGCCGCATCCATCCCCAGCCGCGCGGCGATATTCAATCCCGCTGAAGCGCCGGGAACGCCGAGGCGCAAATCATAGGTCGGAGTCAGCGTCGCTTCGTCGAAACCGACGGCTGCGTTCAGAACGCCGTCGAAGCGCGTCGCGTACACCTTCAGCGATGTGAGGTGCGTTGTGATGAGCGTCCACGCGGCGCGATGCAAGAAGTATTCGGCGACTGCGACGGCGAGCGCGGCGCCCTCTTCAGGATCGGTCGCCGAGCCAAGCTCATCCAACAGCACCAGCGAATTCGCATCGGCAACGCGCGCAATGCGATTGACATTCACCACATGCGCGGAGAACGTCGAAAGGTTCTGTTCGATGGATTGCGCGTCGCCGATGTCCGCATAGATCGCCGTGAATAGAGGCAGCCGCGCAAACGTCGCAGGCACAGGCACACCCGCCTGCGCCATCGCCGCGAGCAGGCCCGCGGTCTTGAGCGCGACCGTCTTGCCGCCGGTGTTCGGTCCGCTAACGATCATCTGTTTCTTGCCTGCGGGCAGCGAAATCGTGAGCGGAACGATGCTCAAGTCCTGCGCGCGCAGACGCAACTCCAGCAAAGGATGCCGCGCCTCCTTCAAATCCAATTCAAGCCCCAACGCGCTGCCGTTGTCATTGCTGCCGCCGATATTGGCGCTGTCGTTGCTGTTGTCGTTGCTGTTGTTTTTCTTTCTGTCATTCCCCTGAGCCTGCCGAAGGGGAACCTGCTTCTCGTCTTCCTCGTCCGCGTTGCCAAACACAGGCCGCACACACTGCAAATCCTCCACGAATTTCGCGACAGCCTGATGCGCGTCCGCCTCCGCAAGAATCGCCGCGCCCAACAGCAGCGCTTCAGATTGCGCGGCAACGGCCCGCGTCATCGCCACCAGGATGCGATGCACCTCGGCCTGCTCTTCGTCGAGCAATCTCACCAATTCGTTATTGTGCTCAATCGTTTCGAGCGGCTCGATAAAGACAGTCTGTCCGCTCGAACTCGACCCATGAATCACGCCGCCGACCTTGCGTTTGAACTCCGCCTTTACGGGAATGACGAAGCGCTCGCCACGTACGGTGATGAGGTCGTCCTGCGTATTGCCGCCTTCGGAAAGCTTGCCGAGCGCGCGGCGCAGGCTGTCCTCAATGGCCCGATGCTGCCGCTCCAGCGCACGGCGAATGCGCCGCAGTTCCGGGGAAGCATCGTCGCTCAGACTGCCATCGGCCTCAATCTTGCCACGCAGAAACCGCAGCAGATTGCCTAGATCGTGTTCTCGCAGCGGTTCGGAGAGTGTTTCCATCGCCGGCCATTTTTCGCGCGCGTTGGCTGGCGGAGAAAGTAGCAACTGCCGCCAGGCTTCGATGCGTTCTGAAATTTCCAATATCGCCATCAACTCCATAGGCTCCAACGCAGAGCCTTCGATGCGCGCTTTGTCGAGCAACTCAGTCGGATCGGCCAGCCCCTTGAACTCGAAGCCATTGCCCGCGACGACAAGTAGTCGCATCTCGGCGGTCCGCTGTTGCTGCTCGTCAATCCATTCAACGTCTGCGCTGGGTTCAAGCACCAAAATCCATGCCCGCCCCAGCGGGGAGCGCGCTTCCGCCGCCAGCCGTTCGCGAAGAGCTTCCCACTGCAACGCAGAACCGCCGCGTTCGACGAGTTTCAACGGAATTTGCGGCAACAACTTCATCTCTTGATTCTACGAGTGCGGTCCAGGTTCGTTACGCGGTTTCAGCCGTAAGATAAAGACCATGGAATTTCCCGCCACACGTCTGCGCCGTCTACGCACCTCCGCCGCCATGCGGTCTCTGGTGCGCGAAACGCATCTACATCCTGGCGCGCTCATCTACCCTCTCTTCATCTGCGAAGGCGAAGGCGTGCGTCGCGAAGTGGCGTCGATGCCCGGGGTCTTCAATCTTTCCGTCGATGAAGCCGTAAAGGAAGTTGAAGAGTGCGCAGCACTGGGCATCGGCGGCGTGCTGCTGTTCGGCATTCCCGACGAAAAGGACGAACGAGGCTCCGGAGCTTGGGTGGCTGATGGCATCACGCAACGCGCTCTGCGTGCCATCAAGGCGAGCAGGGCCTCGCAGTCGCTGGTCTTGATCGCCGACGTTTGTCTGTGCGAGTACACATCGCATGGCCACTGCGGCATCGTCGCCCGCGACGGGGAGCACTACCGGATCGAGAACGATGCCAGCGTAGAGTTGCTCGCGAAGACCGCAGCATCGTTAGCCGAAGCCGGAGCCGACATTATCGCGCCC
>JALYTE010000215.1 GCA_030854435.1 Acidobacteriota bacterium
GTGGAGGCGCCCGTAGGGACTGTGGCGACCAAAAAGACAAGCGCAAGGAACGCGGCGGCGGCGGCGCTACAGAAAGAATGCTTGCGGACTTTTCGATCTGGTGCAGCGCTCTTGGATGCTATGCAGCTCGCGGCAGGGGTCTGGTTCAATATCAAATTGTGCTCCGAATTGGGGGAGTTTGGGCGCGGGCCGAATCGAATCCCAGAATCGCCATTGCCTCCTTCTATTCTAACGGCTCGGAGAGGGAAAAGTTTCGGCCCGGGGACTGCAACCTAAGGGTCATCCTGCCGGTTCTTGGGGAGAATGGACGAACTCAACTGGCTTGAAAGCAAGTCCGATTGTCTGAGGTGAACGTCGAACAAGGGTCACCTGTACCCCCTTAAAGGAAACAGCCTCCCGCAGGGGAAGCTGTTCCATGCTTAGGGAACTTAGTCGCCAGCGACAGTTTCTTCAATCTGGCTGACAACCTCAACCCTCGACACCGGCACCGCAGGCCTAATCCCGCCCAGCCCGCCGATCTCGCCGATGGCCACAAAGCCGCCCGGCATCTCCGGCTCCTGCAATATCTCCTTGCGATACAGCTTGGCCATGCGAGCGTTCTCGGCGTCCTGTTTCAGCTTCGCGTCGCGCGCGCGAATCTTTTCCTCGCGCGCGTTCTTTGCAATGCCACTCTTGTCGAACGTGTCGTTCGCGGCCGAGTCCACATGTGCCTGGTTCAGGACGAGGTCGTACTTGGCTTCCTTCTCCAGGCCGACCTTCTTGCCGCCCGCGAAGATCTCGTGCCGCCCGTGTTCCTCGTACCACTTGGTGAGCGAGGACGTCATGTGCATCTTCTCGATGATGTTGCGCCAGCCGACGCCCGTGTTGTACGCGCAGAAACTGATCTCGCCTTCCTGCGTCGCGTACGGAATGATGCACTGCTCGGTGCGCCGGAAGTCGTAGTTGAACAGGTCCTGGAACCACATGCCCGCGATGAACAGGAAGTTCCAACGGTCCGCGCGCCGCATTTTGATGTCTTCGGCGGTGCGATCGGCGCTGACCTTGCCGTAGTTGCGCCCGGTCGCGCCAAAGCATTTGTCGAACTTCGTCAGCAATGAAAAGATGCTGAAGTGAGTCGGCGCGTTCTTCGGCTCGTAGTTTCGAATCAGCGCCAGCCCAGCGCCGAGCATCGTCAGATACTTGCCGCGCGCCGCATCGTTCACGCGAGCAATGTCCTTCGCCAAACGGTCGGCGTTGAGGAAGGCGGTTACTGGCACAGCTTCTTTGGTCTCTTTGTCGATCATCAGCGCCATGCCGATACCGCAGTTCGGATGGCAACCGCAGGAAAGTTGGCCCCAGTCATGGTTCGGGCCGTGAACGAGGTCCGCCCAGTCCGAGAAAGTAGACATGAAGCTTATCGGGAACCAATCGCGCACAGGCTCGCCAAGACCGGTCTGGTCCTTCACGTCATGCGCCAGATGCGAGAGCGTATAACGCTGCGCCATGCGCCGCTCGTCCGACACCTCTTCGTCGCGGCCCGTAAATGAAACCGGCTGGAACGAAAGGAAGTTGATCTTCTTCGGATTGTCGAGCGCGAACTCGATGATGCGCCCCACCTGTTCGTTGTTGATGCCGTTGATGATGCACGTAACCGGAACGATATCGACGCCCGCCTCGTGCAGGTTGTGGATCGCCTGTAGCTTCACGTCGAACGAGTTGCCGACCTTGCGATGCGAGTTGGCCGCGTTGCCGATGCCGTCGAACTGCAGGTACGCGTAGCGCAGACCGGCTTCAGCAGCGGCCTTTGAAAACTCCTTCGACTTCGCAAATTCAATGCCGTTGGTCGCAGCTTGTACCGACGTGTATCCGACTTTGCGCGCATACGCGACCGCATCGAGGAAGTAAGGCGAAAGCGTCGGCTCGCCGCCCGAGAACTGCACGGACATCTGGCGTTTGGGTTTGATGGTGACTGCGTTGTCGAGCATGGTCTTGATCTCGTCCCACGTCAACTCATGCACGAACCCAACCTGGTTCGCGTCCATAAAGCAGGGATCGCACATCATGTTGCAGCGGTTGGTCAAATCGATTGTCAACACCGAGCCGCGCCCGTGTGTGACTGTCGAGGTCCCGTGATTGTGCAGCTTCTCATCGTTGTGCGCGCGAATATCGCGGCCCGGAAATACCTCTTCCAGATGCTTGAAGAACGCGGTGTCGATCGACATGACGTCTTCAAAGTGCCCATGCACCGGGCAGTCTTTCACCATCAATATCTGTCCATCGCGCTCGATGATCTGCGCCTTGATTTCGCCGATCTTTTCGTTCAACAAAATCTCATGCGGCAGCTTGCCGTCGATAATCTGCTGCCGAATCTCCGGCACGCAGCGCGGGCATAGCGAGTCGGTCGTGCGCGGCCAGCCCAGCGGCGGCTTCTCTTTTTGATAACTCTTCAGCAGCGGCTTGTCCGACCACTTGGGAGTGAACGATGCGTTGGGGCTAATCGAGTTCAGCTTGTTGAATACGGACCATCCCGCCTTCGCTCCGAGTACGACGCCTTTTTCAACGATCTTGAGTGCTTTTCCCATGTGTCTTGTCTCCTGAATTTTCCGCAGCTTCATGCGCTACGGGAGCGCCGTTCCTGGTCTCAAACCGTGCCGTAATCCCACATATAAAATCGTGGCAATCTCACATATATACGATGCAACAGGCCCGCGTAGGTACTCAGCAGGTTCGTTGTTCGCACACGATAACGCGCAGCGCAACGAACACTGAAGCACCCTAAGCTTATCCATATATGTGCCGAATACGAAGTCCAACTCGCTGAACGGCGAGATCCTGCATTGAACGGTAACGATGAAACCTGAACGGCACCAACATTGTTATGATGAGGACGACGCGAACTTCAGCCGATACGGGAGACTTGACCGACGCCATGGCGACTATTTACGACCTGATCGTCATCGGTTCCGGCCCCGCGGGCCAGCGCGCCGCCATCTACGGCGCCAAGCTGGGCAAGAAAATCGCCGTTGTAGATAGCCGCGAAGTCGTCGGCGGTGCCTGCATCAACACCGGCACCATCCCCTCCAAGACCATGCGCGAAGCCGTGCTGCACCTCTCCGGTTACAACTACAAATCGATCTACGGTATGAACTACCGCGTCAAAGAACGCATCACGATGGCCGATCTCGCGTTCCGCGTCCAGCACGTCATCAAGACCGAAGTGGACGTCACCGAAGCGCAGCTTTCGCGCAACAACGTCGAGATGCTGATCGGCACGGCCAGCTTCGAAGACGCGACGCACGTCAAAGTCGCGAACTCCAAAGGCGCGAACGTCTACGAAGCGAAGAACGTGTTGATCGCGACCGGGACCAAGCCGGCGAACTCGCCCAAGGTCCCCATCAACGGCACCACCATCGTCAACTCCGACCTCATCATGGACCTCAAAGAGCTGCCCAAGACGATGATCATCGTCGGCGGGGGCGTCATTGGCGTCGAGTACTGCTGCATGTTCGCGGCGCTGGGCGTGCGCGTCACGCTCATCGAGCGCCGCCCGCGACTGCTCGAATTTGCCGACACCGAGATCGTCGAAGCCCTCAGTTATCATCTCCGCGACGCGCGCGTCACAATGCGCCTCAACGAAGAAGTCGAGTCGGTCGAAGAACTCGCCGACGGCACCGTGGTCGCGAACCTCGAATCGAAAAAGAAGCTCACCGGCGACGCGCTGCTCTACGCCGTCGGGCGCCAGGGCAACGTCGACGAACTCAACCTCGCCGCCGCAGGCGTCGAAGCCGACCAGCGCGGGCGCATCCCGGTGGACAAGGACTTCCGCACCTCGCGGCCCACCATCTTCGCCGCCGGCGACGTCATCGGTTTCCCGTCGCTGGCCTCTGTGTCGATGGAGCAGGGACGCATCGCAGCCGCCCGCGCGTTCGGCGACGATCAGATCGTCTCCAACCCCAGTTTCTACCCCTACGGCATCTACACCATCCCCGAAATCTCCTTCATCGGCAAGACCGAAGAGCAGCTTACGGAAGAAGACGTGCCTTACGAAGTCGGCGTGGCGTATTATCGCGAAATCGCGCGCGGCCAGATTCGCGGCGACACCACCGGCCGCCTCAAGCTCATCTTCCACCGCGAGTCGCACGCCATTCTCGGCGTCCACATCATCGGCGAAGGCGCCAGCGAGTTGCTGCACATCGGTCAGGCCGTCATGTCGCTCGGCGGCAAGCTCGACTACTTCGTCGAAACGGTTTTCAACTATCCGACCCTCGCGGAGTGTTACAAAGTGGCGGCGTTCAACGGTCTGAATCGCGTCAGCAAGTTCGATTAGCGAGAGCCGGAACTAAAGCGAACCGGCAAAGGCAGGCACGCATGGCGAAACCGAACGAAACTCCATCCCCGAAGACAAGCACCGTCGGCGTTGTCATGGCGGAGCGGATCTACGCCGGCCTTATCGTCGACCACAAGCTGGTGGGCAAGCTGCAAACGTATCCCGCCGGCCCGGCGCCGGGCGACGCGGACGACGATACTTCTCTGGTCGAATTGCCCACCGATTCGCTGATCAAAGAAATCTGCGAACTTATCGCTTCGGTCGCGAAGGGCAATGAGGCCTCGCTCGACGCGGTGGGCATTGCGCTGCCGGGTCTCATCCGCAGCGGGGTCGTCGAAGAGGCACCCAACCTGCCGCAACTCAAGGGCGCGCGCATCCACGACCTGCTGACCGCGCATCTCGCGACCCAGGGCATCGCGGCCCCCGTGAACGTTTCGAACGACGCGGACAGCGTCGCCGCAGGTCTGGCTTCGCTACACGGCAAACTGGACCACCTGATTCGCGTCTGGACCCTCGGCACCGGCATCGGGTACGGACGCTATCCCTTCACCGAGGGCGTGTGGGAGGGTGGCCACACCGTCGTCTCGCTCGACGACAAGGAACGCTTCTGCGGCTGCGGCGGACGCGGCCACCTGGAAGGCATCATGGGCCACCGCGCGATGCGTCTGCGCTTCCTCGACCTCGAACCTGAAGAGGTCTTCGCCGCCGCTAACACTAAGAACGGCGACCCGCGCTGCCTGGAGTTCAAACATTTGTGGCACAAGGCCCTCGCGGCAGCGACAGCGACTTCGGTCCACCAGGCCGGCCCCGGCAAGTTCTTCCTGACCGGCTTCAACGTGCGCTTCGTCGACCTCAAGATGCTGAAGGAGTACCTGCACCAGATGGTGAAGATGAGTCCCATCCAGGGCTACTCGGTGGAGATTGTCGAGGACGACTGCACCACCCGCGTCATCGGCGCGGCCGTCGCGGCGGAGCACGCGGCGGGACGGTAGTTAGCGCTTCGTTGGGGATGGAGGCCATTGCTGCGCCCCGTGGAGCAAGCGAAAGATTTGCACGTACTGCTTGCGAACCCGGTATACCTCAACGTACGGCGTTCCGGTAATGACCAGTTCTCTTGAGTTCGCTTGACGGCCAGGGCGGCCCATTTCAGGCGAGTTGGAAAGCATTCCAGTATGACGGAGCACGTCGATCCGAAGTCGCTGTGCTGCTGAGAAATTGCGGTCCGCGATGTATTCCAGTTGCTCGTTGAAGTCTCGTCGTGCAGATGCCGTCCAGCGAACGATCATTAAGAAGCTTTTCTCAGGAGATGTCTCTCGCGGCACTTCTCAAGCAACTCCGCCGTGCCGTGCATGACTTCTTCCTGCGTAAACCAAACGGTGTTCGGATCGTCTGCTTCTCGCAGGCCGATCTCCACCTGCTCCCTGAACCAGGCGTCGTGGTCGGATTCTTGCTGTTCATTCGAGACAGGGGCCACCGCTTCATGAGCCATAACGCACCTCTTACCGCAATTGTAGACCTCTACCGCTGGCATTTCGGGCAATAAACCGTCGTTCGCCCGCCGACAACAATCTTCTTAAGCGCCGTCCCGCAACCGAGGCACGCCTCCCCGCCGCGCCCATACACTTTGTGCTCAAGCTGGAAGAAACCGCGCACGCCATCGGCGTCGACATAATCCGAAACCGACGAGCCTCCAAGTTCGATCGCCTTCGCCAGCACGTCTTGCAACGCAGCGCGCAAGCGATCCAGCTCCACGCACGTCAGTCTTCCCGCGGCTTTGCGAGGCTGGACGCCCGCGCGAAATAAACTCTCATCCGCATAGATGTTCCCGACTCCATGCAAAATCGACTGGTTCAACAACGCCGCTTTGATCGCCAGCTTCCGCCCCTTGAACAGCGTCGCGAAATCGTCGGCGTTCACCGTCATCGGTTCAACTCCCGGCCCCGCGTAGCCGCTCGGTTCGGTCACCACCGACAGCCGCCCAAACCGTCGCGGATCCACAAACCGCACCTCTCGCCCGTCCGCCAGCGTGAGCACGGCATGGGTATGCGGCGGCAGCGGCACCTCTGCTCGCGACACCAGCAACCGCCCCGTCATCCCCAGATGCACCAGAAACTGCGCGCACTTTGTGTCGTCATGGTTGTCTTTTTTTCTGTCATCCTGAGCGGAGCGAAGGACCTGCTTCTTGTTCGGAGTGCCACTCCTTCCACTCCTCAAATCCATCACCACGGTCTTCCCCACGCGCCGCACTTTCTCAATCCGCGCCCCCGTCAGCGCCTCCACAATCTCCGCCTCCGGCGACTTGAACGTCTGCGGCTTTCCACTCGTCCACACCGCCGCAATCCTCTGGCCGCGCACGCGCGCATCGACGCCATTGGCGACCGTCTCGACTTCAGGAAGTTCTGGCATATTGCTATTCGATGCTACTGGGCCGCGCATAGACTGGGACGGAGGCCAAACTGCGTGAGCATCCTGTCCGAGTCCGTGCTGCGAAAGAAGTCAGAGTTGGACGCACTGCGACCGCTGACTGCGGCCAGCGCGGCGGCCCTCGATGCATGGTACGACGTTGAGCTGACCTATACCTCGAATGCGCTCGAAGGCAATACCCTCACGCGCAGCGAGACGGCCATCGTGCTGGAGAAGGGCATCACGGTCAGCGGCAAGCCTCTCAAAGACCACCTCGAAGCGGCGGGTCATCGCGATGCGCTTGGGTACATGCGCGATCTGGCGCGCGAGACCGCTCCAGTAACGGAGTTGGACGTGCGCAATCTGCACCGGCTGGTCATGCAGAAGGTCGATCCGGCAGAGGCCGGGAGCTACAGCAACCACGCGCGAACGATTGCGGGATCGGACCTTCTGCTGCCCTCTCCGGCGGAGATTCCAGCCCTGATGAGCGACTTCGGTAAGTGGCTTCGAATCGCACCCACAACCCCCGAAGCCGCCTTCGATGCGCACGAGCACCTGGTCACGATTCACCCCTTCAGCGACGGCAACGGTCGCGCCAGTCGGTTATTGATGAACCTCCTGCTGCTGCGTGCCGGTTTTCCTCCGCTGATTCTGCCGCCCGAGGACCGGCCCGCGTATCACGACGCGCTCCAGGCGGTGCAAATGCAGGGCCAGCGAGAGCAATGGCATGAGTTTCTCTACCAGCGGCTCTTGCAGAGCCTGGAGCGAATGCTTGCAGTGTTGAGCGATCCGAGCTCGCGAACATCCCGCTCATAACCTGCGGCTCCGTTTAACCCTTGAGGCTCACCATCGAAATTGTTTCTTGTATTGCAGCACTTTCAAGTAGAGTAAAACCGCACTGCGAGGTTCGTTCCGATGGGCAAGGCCGCACTCCTCTTTTTGAAATTGGTGGTTATCGGCGGGCTCGCCGTCGTCATCCTGATCGCGCTCTACCTCGTCGACAACGTCATCTCCGATCGCCAGTCCTACCGCGACCAGGCGGTCAAGAGCATCTCCGAAAGTTACGCCTCCGAGCAGCGCATACTTGGCCCAATGCTCGTCCAGCCTTACCGCCAGCGCACTCCCGTTGAGACGTTGAATGACAAAGGCGTCAAGCACATTGAGATACGCACAACCGACTCGACCTACACAATTTTTCCCGCGGCGCTCAACGTGAAAGGAACTTTGAAGCCCTCCATACGTCGTCACGGCCTTTACCGTGTGCCAGTCTATGAGTTTCAGGGCATGCTTTCCGGCCATTTCGACGTGTCCGCACCGGCCGTCACGGGAGACGTACAGTTCGGCATTCCTTACATCGCGTTCACAGTCGAGGACGCTCGCGGCATCGTCGCAACGCCTGTCATGCGTTTGAACGGGGTGTCATACCCGGTCCTGGGAGCAGGCAGCACAGCGCTGGAGCAAAACAATCCCGTGCATCCGGAACTGGTATGGGGCACAAACTTGCGTGCCCTCCTTCCTGCGGTTGCGGGCAAATCGGCCGCGTTCGACTTCGCCCTCGACCTGACGCTGGCGGGAACTCAGAAGCTCGAACTGGTTCCGGTCGGCACATCCAACCGCTTTGAATTGAGTTCGCCCTGGGCCGAGCCGCTGTTTGCCGGTCAATTCCTTCCCCGCAGCCGCGAGATTTCTAAAGACGGCTTCCATGCAGTGTGGGAAATTTCTTCGCTCGCTTCCGCCACGCAGCACCAGATGAACGTCGGCGAAAAGAACATCGACGTGGTGAACGTCAGCCTGGTCGACCCCATCGATCCGTACCGCCTCTCCGACCGCGCCGTGAAGTACGGCATCCTCTTCGTGCTGCTCACCTTCGGCGGCTTCTTCCTGTTTGAAATCGTCAAGAGGATGCACATCCACCCGGTGCAGTATCTGTTGGTCGGCTTCTGCCTGGCTGTTTTCTTCCTGCTGCTGGTCAGCTTCAGCGAGCACATCGCATTCGGGCTTGCGTATCTGATTGCGAGCGTCTCATGCATCGGCCTGCTGACGTACTACCTCGTCTTCGTGCTCCGAAGCACGACCTACGGAGTCGCGTTCGGGGCAATCCTCACGACGCTATACGCCGCTATCTACGGCCTGCTCGTCTCGGAGGACAACGCACTGCTGCTGGGGTCATTGCTGCTTTTCGGTGTCATTGCGCTGGTGATGATCGCGACGCGCAAGATCGACTGGTACCAGCGCACTTCGGACTTGCCCCCGCCGACGGCTCCGCCTCCGTACTCGGTTTCAGAGGTCCCAGAACGCTAGACTAGCGAGCTTTGCGAAGATTGTTGAAGTTTTCGGCCGAGCCACCAAAGGCCTGAATCTTGCCGACGAGGCGATAGTCCACAGTGAGAATGGCAGCCTGTGAGCTTAGCTCAACGAGCCCGGTGTCGGTAAGTCCGAGCGAAAAAAACTGCGGGCGTGCAACGAGACTCTTCGCCTCCAAATAAAGCTCTGGATGAGACTCTGCGAATGCCTGAAAGCTCCGGATGAGGGCCTGTCGCGAGTACTGCGGTGATTGGTCCACGAAATTGCTGACTTCGGCGAGCACATGTGGGGTGGTAATGACATCGGTAGTATTCGAAAGTAGGTCGGTTAGCAGGTACACATCTTCGGGCGCGAAGGAGCTGACTCTTTTGAATGTGCGAAGGAGATTCAGGTCGGTCCTGCCCACAAGCCAAAGCAACAGCAAGGCGGTATCAAGAACAACGCGGCGGCCCGCCAGTATCATGCGGCGACTTCGGGAAGCATCCCGTTTCGCGCGCCGACAAATTGCCCGTCCGTCCCCCGAATGCGAACGGTGCGGTAAGCTCGCCCGAAGGTCCCTTCCTTGAAGGAGAGCGTGATTGTCCAGACATCGCCGCCGTCGGTGAGCTCTACACCTTCCAATAGGAGATCGACGTCTTTCGGAACAGGAAATATCTCAGGCAGGAATTGCTCGGCTTTCTGAATCGCTTGTTTCACATCGATCATGGGGAATCTCCAAACCTGTTATGCCCTTCAACATAGCCAGTATAGAGCCAACGAGTTCTGCCTGGCATGCGGCTCTTTCTGCCGCCGCCAGCGGTATAAAATGAATCATGGGCGCGAGCTTCTCTTTCGCACGCGCACTCCCACCTGTAGTCTGGAGCACCCCCTGAGCGACCAAAAGAGCAACCGAAAGCGCAAGTCCGCCGTGATCCTCGGTGCCCAGTGGGGCGATGAGGGCAAGGGCAAGATCGTTGACGTTCTCTCCGAGAAGTTCGACATCGTCGCCCGCTACGCCGGTGGCCACAACGCCGGCCACACCGTCATCATCCACGGCAAGAAGTTTGTCCTCCAGCTCATCCCGTGCGGCGTTCTGCGCCCCGGTTGCAAGGGCGTCATCGGCAACGGCGTCGTGCTCGACCCCATGGCCTTCCTCTCCGAAGTCAAGAAGCTGCACGACGCCGGGCTTCCGGTCAATGGCGGGCCGGACGGCCAGCTCTTCGTCTCCAACCGCGCGCAGGTGATCCTGCCCTACCACCGCATGATCGAACTGGCCGCCGAAACCGCGCCTGGCCGCACGCCCATCGGGACCACGCGGCGCGGCATCGGTCCAGCGTATGAAGACAAAATCCACCGCAACGGCCTGCGCGTCGTCGATCTGCTGAACTCGTCGCTGCTGCGCACGCACATCAACAACGCCTGCCACGAAAAAAACACCATCGCCGCCGCGCTCTTCGGCACCGCTCCGCTCGATCCCCGGCAGATGTACGAGGACTACGCCCGTGCCGCCGAGCAGATCGCGCCCTTCGTCGCCGACACCGAACACCTGCTCAACAGCGCGCTCAAGGCCGGCCAGAACATCATGTTTGAAGGCGCGCAGGGAGCGTTGCTCGATATCGACCACGGGACCTATCCGTTCGTCACGAGTTCGTCGTCGACTGCGGGCGGAGCTGTGACGGGGACTGGCGTTGGCCCGACCAAAATCGACACCGTCATCGGCGTCACCAAGGCGTACGTAACGCGCGTCGGCGAAGGCCCGTTCCCCACGGAGATCGCCGACAGCACCGGCGAACTCCTCCGTGCGCGTGGACAGGAATACGGCGCGGTCACCGGCCGACCGCGCCGCTGTGGCTGGCTGGATGCGCCGCTACTGCGCTACTCGAACTCGATCAACGGAACCGAGTGGCTGGTCGTCACCAAGATGGACGTGATGGACCAGTGCGCCGAGATTCCCGTCTGTACGAGTTACAAAATCGACGGTAAGATGAGCGACATCATCCCCGCGGACATTCGCGGATTCGAGTCGATCGAGCCGGTCTACACGACGCTCAAGGGTTGGATGACTTCAACCGAGGGCATCACCGAGTACGACAAGCTGCCGCAGCTTGCGAAGGACTACATGAACTTTGTCGAGCGCGAGAGCGGGGCGAAGATCGGCATGATCTCCACCGGCCCTGACCGGATACAGACCATCCATCTCCCGGAGTTTGAAGAGGCGCTGGCACGATGATGAGCTTCACCGTTCGCATGAGATTTTCTTCCGAAGACCGCGACGAAATTGTCCAGATATTGCGCGAGTTGACGCAAGCCTCGCGTCAGGAGCCTGGTTGCGTTTCGTACATTCCGCACTGGGTCGAGTCCGACCCCTCGACCGTGCTCATCTACGAGCAATACCGCGACGAAGCGGCGGTGGAGCATCATCGCGGCACGCCGCACTTTGCCAGCTTTGCGGTCGGCGGGCTGTACCGGAAGATGCTCGACCGCGCAGTCGAGAACCTGCAAGCTATCGCGTAAAGTCCGATTCCGTCCGCGAATCGCTAACCGCCGAACAACCGAATCCCCGCGATCCCCGCCGCTCCCGCGTCCACGCACCGCTGCGCGTTTCCCAGCGTCACGCCGCCCAGCGCGAGCACCTTCGCTGGCGCTACCGCTGCGCACACCCGCCGCAACATCTTCAACCCCACGCCTTCTGCAACCCGCACGCCGTCCACCCTCTTCTCAAACACCGGACAGAAGACGATGATCTCCGCCCCGCCGTCGCGCGCGCGTTGAGCGTCTTCGACCGTGTGGCACGAAACACTCACCACTGGGACAGCCGCACCCGCGAGCGCAAACACCCGCCGCACCTGCCCCGGCGTCAGTTCATCGCGATGTGACGTCAGATGCACACCCGCGGCCCCAGCGGCGATCGCCACATCGGCGCGTCCGTTCACCAGCAGCTTAGTGTGCGGCTCAAGCACCGCCACCATCTTCCTCGCCAACGCCGTCAGCGCGCCAGCCTCCATCGTCTTCTCGCGCAACTGTACGAAATCGACGCCGTCCGCGGCCCAGCGCGCGGCCAGACGCAGCAAACCGCCGGTACGGGCCTGCTCGTCTCCGGAAATCCCTGCGCCGTTGGTGATGGCATACCGAAGCATGCCGATAAGTGTAGCGGCAATCCCGGAAATGTCGGAGTAGCTT
>JALYTE010000226.1 GCA_030854435.1 Acidobacteriota bacterium
AGATTGAGCAGCACCCTGGGCGCTTGCCGGATCGAAGGAATGGAGATCGCCTTGAGCGCCACCCACAGGTGCGCGATCTGCAAGCCGCCCAGGAACGCCAGCAGCAGGCCGAAAGCCAGCACCAAAAGGACGAGCAGAAGGACCGAGAACGTGTGCTTCTTGACGGGCAAGTCGCGCATCTTGCCGAATATCCAGCGATTGAACTTGCGGTTGATCGAACTCTTGAGGCCGGCGAACGCGCCCGTGAAAAGGAAGCTGAGCGATTGCGCGTAGGTGATTTTTCCTTCGGTCAGCGGCGCCCAGTAGCCTTCGTAGATGTGGACGTGGGTTTCGGGTTCGCCGCCGTGGGCCGCATAGACGAGCTCCATTCGAGTGACCAGTTGGGCATCGGGCGCAGTCGAGAGTCGAACGCGGTTGGCCTGGGGAACGGCGGACGGAGCGCGCCCGCGCCGGAACGCCTCGGCGATGCTGGCGGCCGTCTCAAAGGGCACCTGCTGCCCCATGCCGTGGGTCACCATGCAGGCGATGGTGCGGGGCCGCGCCCGCGCAGGCACGGTACCCGCGGCGATACCGAAAGAGCGGGCCGGAGGCCGGACGGCTTCCGTCTCCTTCTGCCTGGCGGTGCCGGCGACCAGGCCGGAGATGAAACTGTCTGCGCCGACGGGAGGGATCGCAGTGGTGGGGTCTTGCTTTGTGTCTTCGGGAGGCATTGGGCTTCTCCTGGTGAATCTTTTTATGAGCGCTCGACGTATTGCTTTAGCGTATCGATGTCGATCTCATCGTTGGCAACCAAGCGGTAATGGCGCTCTTCGACGATCAAAATCTTATCGCCCTGCTGCGTAAGCTCGAACAATGCGATGACATCGTCGCCCATGAATTGAGCGGAAACGGGACGACAAACTAAAGCGGGAAACTTCGCTTTACAGCAAGCGATGTCCTGCGTAGTTTGAACCGGAGAAAGTTTGTCGGAGCCGCCTTTCGCCTGCACGGGGATCACAAATTGAGCGCCGTTTCGATTCAGTCCAACATACACTTCGTCGATTTCGATTTGGCCCATTCCTTGCACTTGAGTGCGAAGATGGTTTTGCAGAGAGTATGTGGTCAGGCCGAGAAAGATATCTATAAGTCTGTTGTAACGAACTCTGGCAAGAACGGCTTGTTCATCGCCAAGAGCATGTGCCCCAATGATTTCCGGCGTGGAATCCGGAATTAGAATCGCGGCGATGTCGTTTCGCGGAACGATCGTCCGTCCACCTACGTCGACCAGGCGAAACCGATATTTGGCGCGACCTGCACCTTCAAGCAACCAGCATTTGCCTCTTGGGGCCTTGGCCTGAATGTCCTGGGGCAAATCCCTTCTGAATTTAAAGCTATAGATCAGGTCGCCGAGGTTCTTCGGTCTCTCGACTCCCAGGTGTGTCGCCGCGGAGACCAGTTCTTCGCGCGTGAACTCGACCTCACTCGCGCCTTTCGTCCAATGGTCGTGGAAGATGTGCGAGACGATCGGTAGGTACTGGACTGAAACATTTTTCGTAGGCATCGACTAACTCGCGATCAATTCAAGTTGATCGGCTGCGCCGACCGGGATTTTGGTCCGACGTCCCGCGACGTGCCGGGAAACTGAAAAGTGTCGCGCGGCCTCGGTCATGTTCAACGTCAGCAAAGACTCTTGTCCAAGGTTCTTTTTGGTATGGGGCTTGACCGGCGATATTCCTGCCGCCGCGGCGATCCGGGACGCGACAGCGCGCCCAAGCCTGGGCGGGACGGAGTTGCCGATTTGGCGAAAACCGTGCCACTTTGTGGCGTGAAATCGGAACCAGTCCGGATACGAATGCAGCCGCGCCGCTTCGCGTACGCTGATGCAACGCGGATAGATAGGATGTATCGGTCGGGGGGACGTGAATGCTCCCCGATCGCTCCCCGTACCCGCACGTAGCGTATTGCAAATGCCATTTGGATCCAACTTGAAAAAACGACTGATCGGTTCGACCTCTCCCGGTCCGGTTTGCAGAAATCGACGTTGTGAAATGCCCGTATGTTCAGTGCGCATGCTTGACGTCAGCCGACGTTCATCCCAAGCGCGGTCATAGGCGTAGTCGTCTGCTTCACGTTCAAGTCCATGCATCTGCCTGGCATACATTGATCCGCGCCCATAGGCCGCACGATCGACGGAATCGCTCTTCAGCAGATGCGGTTCCGACTCGATATCGGGCAGATCCCCGATCGCATCCCACACGGTCACAGCGCCCGAGTCGCTCACAGGATAGGAGGGAAGAGCGTTGCCTCGTTTGGCGCCCATCAGAAAAAGTCGGTGACGAGATTGCGGGACGCCGAAGTTCGCCGCGTTCAGAACTTGATACGGCAAAACGACATCGTAGCCGTTCTCGCCGAAGGCTTCGATGAGTTCGTCCAGCAGTTGACGATGGCGACCGATCGTAAGCCCCTTGACATTTTCAAAAACAAAATACTGTGCATCGAGTTCCACGGTGAGCCTGAGAAATTCAAGCAACAGCTTATTGCGAGGATCGTCGAGCACACGCTTGCCCATCAGCGAGAACCCCTGACAAGGGGCCCCTCCGAAGACCACCTCAACTTGTCTGCCTTCGATCCTCGCAGCTTGGCGAATCGTTTTTCCGCCGACCTTGGAAACGTCGGCGCACAGGACCGCACACTCCGGGAAGTTGAACTCATGCACCGCCGCATGGACCGGATCGATTTCTACCGCTGCCGCAACGTTGAATCCTGCCTGCTCGAAGCCGAGCGAAAGCCCGCCCGCCCCCGCGAACAGGTCGATGCCGATAGGCCTTTCATTCCGCGCAGAGAAACTTTTCAAGTCTTTTCACCAATCGTTCCGGCCTCTTCAGATCGCATTGCCACACTGTCAGCCATCGCCAACCTAGCCTACGCAACTCTCGGCGCGCCTGACGGTCTCGCTCGACGTTTCTGTCGAACTTGTCCTTCCAAAACTTTACACGGGTCTTGGGTGTGGTTGTGTACTTGCACCCGGAATGGCGATGCCAAAAGCAACCATGCACGAAAATGACTTTTCCCCGACTCGTAAAGACCAAATCCGGAGTTCCTGGAAGACTGCGCCGATGCAAGCTGTAACGGAAGCCCATTCCATGCACGATGCGGCGGACTGCGAGTTCCGGAGACGTATCCTTGGAACGAACGGCGGCCATGATTTGCGACCGTTTCAGCTTGCTTACATGGTCCATTCGCGTCAACGCCTACATCCAGAATAAGTGTGTCCATCCTGACTCCCCTGTGCAAGCTTCACGCTCTCATTTGCTCAATTAAGAGTGCGCTATCTGTACAAGATAAGTCCTCTGGAATCTAGACTTTGCAGAGATGTCAATTTACAAGCTACTCATTCCAGAGACTTTACATCCGGCACAATTCGCAAGTCCACCCTTAACCCCAATCGTCTCAGGACTTTGCTCGAAATGAGAGGATGGGGGTAGCGCTAAATGGCGCGGAGAACGCGCGCGGGGAGGGTGATGAGAGCGGCGACCAGTTCGAGCGCTCCGCCCACCGCGATACCGACGATGCGGAACGGCAGCAGCAGCAGCCAGACGATCGGGTACAGAAACAGCGCGGCCAACGCCGCCGGCCAGCAGACGATCAACAGGATGCAGAGGATCAGGAGCTTCATCGGTTCGTCTTCCCTTCTCGCGCCCTGTTTGCGGGGCGCAAGGCTTCAGGAAGATTCTACGGGAATCGCGACCGATTGGTTCCCCGCCATCAACAGCAGATTCCCTTCGGGAATGACAGAAAGAAAAGCAAATGCAAAAGCAGATTCCCTTCGGGAATGACAGAAAGAAAAGCAAATGCAAAAGCAGGTTCTCTTTGGGAATGACAGAAGAAAAGCAAATGCAACAGCAGGTTCCGTTCGGGAATGACAGAAAAAAAGCAAAGGTTGGTAGAATCGGTTTCGCAGGGCCTATAGCTCAATTGGTTAGAGCATCGGACTCATAATCCGCCGGTTCCAGGTTCAAGTCCTGGTGGGCCCACCAAATTTTTGGCGCACGCAAAAGTCAGCGTCCCGCCGCGAAGGACGTTGCCATGTAACGCGACTGCTAAAGCTGCGGTGGTGGTGGCGGAGGAGGAGGAGGCGGTGGGGGAGGAGGCGGCCCCGTGACTTTTTCGGTCTCACGGTCGGCTTTGTCCTGCTTCTCGGCGGCTTCCTTCACCTTGTGGCTGCCGAGGGCCTTGCGCTCGGCCTTGTCGGCTTTGGCTTGGGCCTTGTTGGCCTTGGCAGCTTGTTTATTGGCCTGCTGGTCCTGCTTGAGTTGGGTTTGCGTGTCCTTGTTGGACTGCTCGTTGCTCTGCGCGATGGCAGTTCCGCAAAGTCCGACTGAGAGCGCGAGCGTGGCCGCTACATGGCTAAATCTCATGGCGTAAATCTCCTTCGTCGGTAGGATGTCGCGGAGAGCAATGGAGGTGGTCTTGGCTGCTCGGATTTTGTGGCAGCACCTGGCAAACAGCAGGTTCCCTGCGGGAATGACAGAAAGAAAAGCAAAGGCAAAACAACAGCAGGTTCCCTGCGGGAACGACAGAAAGAAAAGCAAAGGCAAAAACAACAGCAGGTTTCCTGCGGGAACGACAGAAAGAAAAGCAAAGCAAACAGGCGCTAAACGTTATTGCATTTGTCGTATCCGATTTCATGCAGCGCGGGCCAGGTAAAGGTCCCGTCGGAGCGGTTGACGTAGACGAACGCGCAGTGAGGATTGCCGTTCAGGTGCGCCGCGACAATGATGCCCGTGCCAAACGCGCCGCTGCCGTCGGTTTTGGAAATCTCGATGCGGTGCGAGGTGATGGGGGCCTTCACTGGGGAGTATGTCGTCCAGTCTTCGATGAAGCGGTTGAGCGGATAGCCCGAGTATTTATCGGGATGCTGCTGCCAATCGGCGTCGTTGTTGTAGATGCCGTAGGCCTTGTTGTAGTCCCTGGCTTCAAGCGCGTCGAAGAAGCGGCTGACCTTGTGCTCGGCGGGGATGTTGGTGAAGAACCATCCGTGGCCGGCGAAGTATCCGCCCAGGCCGAGCACAATGGCGAGAACGACGACTCCGCCGATGCCGATTAGGATGTTGCGCTTCAGGTTGTCGCGGCGGGGGTCGTAGGCAGGGGCGTCGATCAACGTCATGGCAAGTCCTCTGGAGTATTAGACACCTTCGAGCGAAAACCAGATTGCGCGCTCGACAGCGGAATGACAATTACTGCATGGTGCGAGGGAAGGCGTTTGGGAAATGCTCAAACACGTCGCCGGTGGGCAGGAGATAGACGGAGAGCAAATCGAAGCGGACCGGAATGCCGTCGCGGTGCTCACGCGGAAGTTGCCGCAACCAAGCCTGCGCCATCAGGCGAAGCTGGCGCTGCTTACCTTTGTCCACGGAGGTCTCCGGCGCGGCGAAATCGCGGGCGGTGCGAGTCTTGACCTCGAAGACGACGAGCGTAGGGCCGTCCCAGGCGAGGAGGTCGATGTCGCCTTTGAGTTTCGGGCTGGTCCAGCGCTGCGCGACGATGGTGAAGCCGAGACGGCGGAGATGGAAGAGCGCGGCCTGCTCGCCGCGCAGACCGGTGATGAGGTGAGGCGGAAGTTTCGAGGGGCGCGCGCGGCGTTGGAGGACTTCGAGGACGCGCTGTTGGAGAGCGATGGTGAGCGTGGCGACGTTCATTTGGACCAACGAGAGCCGAAAGCAAGAGCGGCAAGGAAGGCCCTCGCTTCGTCGGCATTTTCTACTGCACGCCAGTTCCTGAAGGCAGACTCAGCCTTGGCCAGAACAGCGAGAGTCGCGGCTCTGGAAAAAACTGCTCCCGTATCGTAGTCCGCCGAGTGACGCTCTTCCTGGAGGTCGATGAAAGCGGTCGCCAGATCGCGAAGCTCGGTGGAGACCGGTGCGCCGATGAGTGAAAGGAGTGGATCTACCAGGGGTTGTCGTTTGAACGCTAAGCATGCTTGCCTCATCTCACCGTGCGAGAACGCGCGACCGACTCTTGGACGCAGACCGGGCGGACCCTTGCGAATCAACTGCACGACCGCTCCTGCAATGAGCAGATGGAAAACCGCATAGTAGGCGGTGGAAATAGACCGGCGAAGGCTTGCCTGCTTTGGACGCTTCAAATCCAACCCCGCAAGATGGTGGGCTTGCGACAGCAAATCCTCGGCCAGACCCATGCCTATCTCACGTCGTCGAACGTAACGTAAGTGTGCCGATCCAGTTGAACTTGATCGACAGCATCGGCTGCGGCACGAGACAACGCCACGAGTTCACGTACGCGCGCCTTCGTGAGCGGGATTTTTTTGGAGACGCCATAGACTATGTGGACTGCGGGATCACCCGACCAGTCGGAATCCAGCGAGAACCGGAGCAGCCGAACGCCCTTCGGGAGCATGACGGCGGAAAGGGCCTCGGAAACATCTGCTTCATGGGACACGACTTGGGCAACGGCAACCATGAACTCCAATATACGCCCGACTCAAGACGGTGGAAAACGTCTGGGATATACTTGGACGTGCACACCAAGCACAACCCAAATCCACAACAGAAGAGGTCGCGGCTATGTCAGCAAAGTACATCTTTGTGACCGGCGGGGTCGTGTCTTCGCTCGGCAAGGGCCTGGCCGCGGCGTCGATCGGCTGCCTGCTGGAGGCGCGCGGTCTGCGCATCAACCTGATGAAGTTCGACCCGTATTTGAACGTCGATCCGGGCACGATGTCGCCGTTTCAGCACGGCGAAGTTTTCGTGACCGACGATGGCGCGGAGACCGATCTCGACCTCGGGCACTACGAACGCTTCACCCATGCGAAGCTATCGCGCGATAACAACCTGACCACGGGGCGCATCTACGAACAGATCATTACCAAGGAACGGCGTGGGGATTATCTGGGCAAGACCGTGCAGGTGATTCCGCACGTCACCAACGAAATCAAAAACGCCATGCGCAAGGTCGCGACCGCGGGCGACGTCGATGTGGTGATCGTGGAAATTGGCGGAACCGTCGGTGATATCGAGTCGCTGCCTTTCCTCGAAGCGATTCGTCAGATGCGGCAGGATCTAGGCCGCGACAATACGTGCTTCGTGCATGTGACGCTGATTCCGTGGATCGCCGCGGCACAGGAGTTGAAGACCAAACCGACGCAGCACTCGGTCAAGGAGATGTTGAGCATCGGGATTCAGCCGGACATTCTCCTCTGCCGCAGCGACCGCGCGGTACCGCGCGAGATGCGCGAAAAAATTGCCGCGTTTTGTAATGTGGAGACGCAGGCCGCGGTGGTCGCGCGCGATGTGCCGAGCATCTATGAAGTGCCGTTGAACCTCGCAGCAGAGGGCGTCGATGCGTTGTGCATGAAGTATCTGCGCATTGAGACGCCGGAGCCGGACCTATCTCAGTGGGCTGATATTGTGCGTCGCGCCTACAACCCAAAGGACGAAGTTTCGATTGGGATCGTCGGGAAATATGTGGAGTACGAGGACAGCTACAAGAGCTTGAAGGAAGCGCTGGTGCATGGCGCGCTGGCCGAGAACTTGAAGCTGAAGGTGACTTGGCTGGAGGCGGAAGGCTTAGAAGTCGAGGGCTATGAGTCGCAGCTACAGGGCTTCGACGGGATTCTGGTTCCAGGCGGCTTTGGCAAGCGTGGCATCGAGGGCATGTTGAACGCGATCCGTTATGCGCGTGAGAACAACGTCCCGTACTTCGGGATTTGCCTCGGAATGCAGACGGCGTGCATCGAGTTTGCGCGCAATGTTTGCGGTTTAAGCAAGGCGAACTCGGGCGAGTTCGATCCGGCCACGCCGCATCGCATTATCTATAAACTGCGCGAGTTGACAGGCGTGGAAGAGATGGGCGGAACGATGCGGCTGGGCGCGTGGGACTGCGTGATGGAACCGGATTCGCTGGCCGCGAAGGCTTATGGGACGACGGAAATTTCCGAGCGCCATCGCCATCGGTACGAGTTCAATCGCGAGTATGAAGCCGTGCTGGTCGGCGGCGGTCTGCGGCTAACGGGGACGACGCCGGATTCAACTTACGTCGAGATCGTCGAGATACCCGGGCATCCGTTTTTCCTCGGCTGCCAGTTTCATCCGGAGTTCAAATCGAAACCGCTGGAGCCGCATCCGCTGTTTCATGCTTTTGTGAAGGCGAGTTATGCGCAGCGGGGCTTGGAGACAGTCGCGGAGACTGCGAGCGCGGAATTGAACGCCTAACTTTGCAGGTTTCGAGGCTTGCGTTGTCGACGCCAAGTTATCTTTCCTTCAACGACTTCCGTAGCCAGTTTGTCGCTGGCGCGAAAATGCAAAACGTCTCGCATCTTCTTCGGTACGACCACCCGCCCACGCTTGTCGATATGTATCGTCGC